>DASRYN010000039.1:0-11196 GCA_035687185.1 Pseudoxanthomonas sp.
CGCCGGCCGTGCCGCAGCCGGCCGACGCCGGCGCCGCGCCCGATGTGGCCCGCGGCCCCGCGGCCAGTCCCGCCGCGCCGGTGGCCGATGCGCGGCTGGAAATCGCGCCGGCGGCCGCGGCCGACGGCGCACAGGCGACACGATCCGGTCTCGGCGCCGGTGGCGAGGGCGACATGCTGGCAAACGAACAACTGCGCCAGGCCCAGGAAGACCTGGCCGCGCGCGATTCGGAACTGCAGGAACTGCGCAGCCGGGTCGACGAACTGGAGAAGCTGCAGCAGCAGCAGATGAAGCTGATCGAGCTCAAGGACAGCGAACTGGCGGCCGCGCAGCAGCGCCTGGCGCAGCTGGAACAGTCCGGCGCCGCGCCGGCGCAGGCGGGCGTGCCGGTCTGGCTGTGGGGCGGGCTGGGCCTGCTGGTGCTGGCGGGCGTGGTCTGGTGGCTGGGCCGGCGCCCCAAGCCGCTGCCCATCCCGTCCTCGCGCGGGCCCGGCTTCGACGCCGCGGCGCTGGCGGCGGCGGTGCCCGCGCCGGTGCAGGCCGATCCGGCAATGGCGGTCGACGCGCCCGAGGCTTCGCACCATCCCTACGAGGCGCCGGTTGCCGAACCGGTGCCGGCGCCCGCGGTGCCGGCCTGGCACACCGGCGACGTGCCAGGCCTGGCATCGCTGAACCCGGCGCCGGCCGGACGCGAGCGCCTGGAGCTGGCCATCGCCTACCTGGACCTGGGCGACGTGGAGACCGCGCGCGCCCTGCTGCGCGAGGTCGCCGCCGGCGCCGACCCGACCGCGCGCGACGAGGCGGCCCAGCTGCTGCGCGAGATCGGCTGAAGGCGGGCAGGGCATGCGCTACGCGCTGGGCGTCGAGTACGACGGCGGCGGGTTCCAGGGTTGGCAGCAGCTCGGCGAATCCGGCCCGCCGTCGGTGCAGGCCGTGCTGGAGCGCGCGCTGTCCTCGGTGGCCGACGCGCCGGTCTCGGTGGTCTGCGCAGGCCGCACCGACGCCGGCGTCCACGCCGAGTGCCAGGTGGTGCACTTCGACAGCGACGCCGCGCGCGATCCCCGCGCCTGGACCCTGGGCACCACCGGGCGCCTGCCGCCCGAGGTGTGCGTGCGCTGGTGCGTGCCGGTGCGCGGGGACTTCAACGCGCGCTTCTCGGCCCGCGCCCGCCGCTACCGCTACCGCCTCGTGAACAGGCCTGTACGCCCGGCCCTGTATCGTCGCACCATGGCCTGGGAACGACGACCGCTGGATGTGGACGCCATGCACCGCGCCGCGCAGGCGCTGCTGGGCGAACAGGACTTCAGCGCCTTCCGCACCGTGCATTGCCAGGCGCCGCACGCGCGGCGGGAGCTGCAGGAGATCCTGGTCCGGCGCCAGGGCGAGACCGTGGAGGTCGAGGTGCAGGCCAACGCCTTCCTGCACCACATGGTGCGCAACATCGTCGGCTCGCTGCTGGAAGTGGGCGCCGGCGCGCGCCCGGAAACCTGGATCGCCGAGCTGCTAGCCGGCCGCGACCGCACCCTGGCGGGCCCCACCGCGCCGCCGCAGGGGCTGGTGTTCCTGCGCCCGCTGTATCCCCCTGAGTGGGGCCTTCCCCCGGAGGTGACCCTGTGACGCGCACCCTGTACCGCACCCGCATCAAGTTCTGTGGCATGACCCGGCCTGGCGACGTGCGCCTGGCGGGGGAACTGGGCGTGGACGCGGTGGGCTTCGTGTTTGCCGAAGGCAGCCCGCGCCGCGTGACCCCGGCCGAAGCCCGGCAGCTGCGGCTCGCGCTGGCGCCGCTGGTGGCGGTGGTGGCGCTGTTCCGCGACAACAGCGCGGCCGAGGTGCGCGAGGTGGTCCGCCAGGTGCGGCCGAACCTGCTGCAGTTCCACGGCGACGAGGAAGACGCCTTCTGCCGCAGCTTCCGCATGCCGTACATGAAGGCCCTGCCCATGGGCGGCGGCGGCGGCTGGGACGCACAGACGCTGCAGCAGCGCTGGCCCCACGCGGCCGCGTTCCTGTTCGACAGCCACAGCCGGGGCGGCGCCGGCGGCACTGGCCACGCCTTCGACTGGCGGCGCCTGCCCACCGGATTGCATCGGCCCTTCGTGCTGGCCGGCGGCATCACCGCGGACAACGTCCACGACGCGATCCTGGCCACCCTGCCGTGGGCGGTGGACGTGGCCAGCGGCATCGAGGTTTCGCCGGGCATCAAGGACGGCGAGAAGATGCGCCGCTTCGTGGCCGAAGTGCGGCGCGCGGACTGCGCGGAGCTCGACTAGCGCGGGTCGATTGGCGCGACCCTCCTGCTCCGTGTAGGAGCCGGCCTTGCCGGCGACCACCATCCCGGCCGACCCGCGCAGAACCCGGTTCAGGCGCTGCGCCTGCCCTCCGGCGACGGCGCCTCCGCCAACCGCATCAGCATCCTTCTGGTCTGCGCGTCGCAGCCGCGGAACGCCGCCAGCAGCCGGCGTTCGGTCGGGTCGTAGACGAACTCGGCCTCCGCCGCCGGCACATCTTCATCCGCAGTTTCGTAGCCGATCGCGCCACGCCCGGTGGCCAGCCATTCGAATCGTACTGCGGTGATCCGGGCCAGCTGTTCCAACCGCGAGGTGGCGGGCTGCGCCCCTGCCGCGCACTCCCAGTTGGCGACCGCACCGCGGCTGATGCCGAGGTGCCTGGCCCGCGCATCCTGCGAGGAGCCGGGCGCGCTGGCGGGCGATCCGGATCCTTACCGAAAGTTGCATTCCCAACTCTCCCTGCCTGTCCCTGTGCAGTCGGGGCGAGCGTAGTCCCCGTGCCTGCTGCGATGCAAGCACCTTCGGCACTGCAAGCGATATTGGCGGTGATTCGTGCAGTTGCGCTTGCAGGCGGTAAACCGGCCTTGCCGCATGGGGTGCGGCGCAGGGCAAGCTATTGGAGGCGGACATCCTGGGGGAGCGGCGGCGGCTGATCGAATGGATCTTCGAGCCCTTGTATTCGATCAGGGGCAAGGTCGGTGGCGGTTGACCGCACGGGACACCCCAATGCCGGGAGCGGTCCCGGTCCCAGGGCACAGGGCATGTGCCAGACAGGAGAGGCCAACACCATGCGTGAGATCCATCCGCCCGAAATCCAGCACGTGTCTGGCGGCAACGCCGCCGCGATCGTCGTGGCCATCGGTCCGATCGTCGTTTCGCAGGCCGCGCAGGTGAAACACGCTGAAAGCAAGGATTGATGTTCGGGAACGACTCCCGGTCCGCGACGCACGATCTGCGTCAACTGTAAAGGAGATACGACGTGCGTGAACTGACTGTCCAAGAGTTCGAAGAGGTCGCTGGTGGCCCGGGCCCCCTCGTCTACCTAGTCGGTGCGGCCATCGTCGCCGCCGGTTCGGCGATCGGTGGCTACCTGGCAGGCAGCAGCTCCTCGAACTCGGGCTCCGCGGCGAACGGAGCGAGTGTGAACTGTCCCGACGGTACCGCACCGAAGGTCAATGCCACTGAAGCGACCTGTGTGAAGGTCTAGTAACTGGTACGTTGTCCCACCCCGGTCGACTCGGCCGAGGGTGGGATTCCCGGGCGCTTAGTTGGGTCGAATAATGCGGATCGCCATTTTCCTGCTGGCCATCGTGGGTATCTTCGTGACGGCGTTCTTCGCCGGACGCGAGGGATGGTTGCGGAGCGGCGACGATGAGAAACACGCCGACCGCAACCCGTTCCAGTTCACCTGGGAGTCGCGGGGAGAGGGGGGGCGGTGGATGCTGGCTGTCGAGCCGGGCCAGTTCGAGTCGTTCCTGCTGGTCAAGCGGCTGTCGCCCGCCTTCGAGGGCCTGTCGCCGCCGATGGTCATCTCCTCAAGCGACGACAGGGTGTTCGCGTCGGCGGTGTTCGACGAGGTGGTAGGCATCAGCACGGCCACCGTGTCCTCGTATGCCCGGCTGGCGGAGGACCGCCGTCCGGTTGGCCGGCGCGCGCTGAGGTTTCCGCTGGGGGGGTGCGGCGAGGTGGTGCAGGCCGACGGCCAGGTCGAGGTCGGCAGCCGGCCTACCCATGCCGCTGCCGAGGGTATGATCCATGCCGTGGACCTGAAGGCGGATAAGGGCACGCCGGTGGTGGCCGCGCTGGCCGGGCAGGTGGTGTTCGTGGAGGACCGCTACTCCGATGCTGGTGGATACCAAGCGGGCAAGGAGCGGTTGGACAACCGCGTCGTGATCCTGCATGACGACGGCACCGAAGCCGTGTACGCGCACCTGATGCAGGGCTCGGTCCTTGTCCTCGAGGGCGACCGGGTCCCGGCCGGCAAGCGGTTGGCCAGCGTCGGCAACTCCGGCTTCTCGCAGAATCCGCACCTGCACTTCCACGTCGGCGGATTGAATAGTGCCGGCTACCACACCCTGCCGGTCGACTTCCTCGTCGATGGCGCGCCGATGGCCCCGGTCGTCGGACAGTCCCATTGCGCCCGATCCGGCGGATAGGCCGCGGCATGCGCAAGTTCTCCCTCGCGTTTGCGGCGATGCTGGGGTCGCGCTCGAAGGCCGCTGTCGTCGCATCGGAGGCCGCAGAGTGCGGCCTCGCTTCCCTGGCGATGGCGGCGAATGCGCACGGCATGCGCATCGGCCTGGCCGAGCTGCGCCAGCGCTTCCCGCTGTCGCTCAAAGGAGCGAGGCTCGATCAGCTGATCCATATCGCCCAGCGGCTGGGCTTTTCCACCAGACCGCTGCGGCTGGACCTGGAGGAGCTGGATCAACTCAAGCTTCCCTGCATCCTGCATTGGGACCTGAACCACTTCGTGGTGCTGGCCCGGGTCGGCAAGTCCAAGATCACGGTCCTGGATCCGGCCGTCGGCGAGCGTCGGCTGCCGCTGTCGGAAGTGTCCAACCACTTCACCGGCGTGGCGCTGGAACTGACGCCCACGGCCGAGTTCAAGCCACGGAAGGCGGCGCCGACGGTCTCGGCGCGCCAACTGGCCGGCCTGGTGATGATCGGCATACTGCCGGGTGGCGGGAACTGACGCTCCTTTCATGAACCCATCCGGACAGCGATGACGGATGGCTGAAAGCATGGTGGAAAGCTCCACGGTTCTCCATGAAAATTCGCTCAAAGCGGTCGGCACCGGAAACGTTGCGGCTGCCTTGCCGCTGGCGATGGCATTCGTTGTTCGCCTTGGAAGGCTCCGTAAGGGCGAAGCCGCGAAGCGGATTCCGCGAGTGCGACGGAGGCGCTGGGCGGAATCGCCTGCGGCGGTTCCGCCCTACGCCACTACGATGAGGGCCGTCGCCGAAGAGCGCGACGAGCACGGCATGCCGCGTTTGCGCGGCTGGCAGTAGGGCGGGGCCGGACCTACACACTGCAATGCTTTTGCAGCAACGCAGAATGGGCGCAAGTCCACCAGCCGTTGGCCTATGCCTGCGGAATGCCTGGCGCGTTCGCCTTGAAGTAGTCGATGGCCGCGCGTACCTTCGCGGGCAGGAAGGCGCGGTTCGCATAGACGAGCCAAGCCGCCGTCTCGAAGGATGTGGCGCCGACCTCGTGGTCGGGGAACAGGTCCACCAGTCGTCCGGCATCGAGATCGTCCCGGATCAGCCAGTCCGGCAGCAATGCGGGCCCGAGCCCCTGCAGCGCGGCCTCGCGCACGGCGATTGCCGGCAGCAATGCGATGGCGCCATCGATCGGCACCGTGGTGTCGGCGCCGGTGGCGTCGCGGAAGCGCCAACGCGTCCTGAAATCGCGCAGGGGAAACACGACGCAGGGGTGTCCCGACAGGTCGGACGGCGTCTCGACGGGCGCCGCGCCATCCTTGTAGGCGCGGCTGGCGACGACCCGATAGCGCGTATCCATCAGCTTGACCGCAACCATGTCCCCGTCGAGCGAAGGCGCGAGCCGGACCGCCAGGTCGATGCGCTCGGCGACGAGGTCGAGGTTCGCGTCGGTGAACAGGCACTCCAGCCGGAGCTTGGGGTAGAGGCTGCGAAGCCCGCCGAGCAGCGGCATGAGCACGTGTTGGCCGAACGAGACGGACGCGGTCAGGCGGAGCGTGCCCTCCACCACGCCCCGGCCTTCGCGGGTGGCCTCCAGCACGCCCAGGAGTTCGTCCACCAGCGGGGCTGCGCGCTCGAGCAGCGCGCAGCCGGCTTCGGTCAAGGCCAGCCGCCGTGTCGTGCGCTGGAACAGGCGCACACCGAGCGCGGACTCGAGTTGCGCAATGGATCGCGACACGGCGGACGGATCCAGGTCGCGCTGCCGCGCGACGGCGGCGAAGCTGCCGGCGCGCGCGACCTCCGCGAACAATGCGAGCTTTTGGGTGTCCATTCGTGTGGAATTTACACGAATCAATTGACCAGGAGGGGCTGTAACGACGATCAGCGCAGCAATAACGTCATGTCCCCCGCGCAACCGCGCTTCATCGGACCGAACCATGCCCTCGTTCACCACCCACACTGTCGCCACCGCCCCTGCGTCCTCTCGTCCGCTGCTCGCCCAGATCGAGGCCGCCTGGGGTTTCCTGCCGAACCTGCATGCCGTGCTGGCCGAGAGCCCGGAAGCGCTGGAGGGCTATCACCGCCTGTTCGGCCTGGCCGGCGGCACAGGCTTCACTCCGGCCGAGCAGCAGCTCGCATTCCTCGTCTTCAGCGTGTTTCACGGCTGCGCGTACTGCACGATGGGCCACACCTGGCTCGCGCGGCAGGCCGGACTTGACGAGGCCAGCGTGCAGGCGTTGCGAGGCGGCGGCACGCTGGCCGATCCGCGCATGGAAGCGCTGCGCGCCTTCGCGCTCCGCCTGGTCGGCACACGCGGCCAGGTTGGCTCCGACGCGCTTGCATCATTCCTGGATGCCGGCTTCGAACGGCGGCACGTCCTCGACCTGCTGGTGATACTGGCCGCCAAGGTCATCTCCAACTACGCCGACCACATCGCCGGAACGCCCCGCGAGGCGTTCATGCACGATCCCGCGCTCGCCTGGAGCGCGGACCGCGCTGCCGCTGGAGGACATGTCGAATGACCCGCATCGCCTTCCTCGGACTCGGTGCCATGGGCAGCCGGATGGCCCGGCGACTGCTGGCTGCCAGCCACGACGTGGCGGTCTGGAACCGCACGCCGGGCGTGGACGAAGAACTGGTCGCCCTGGGCGCGAAGCGCGCCGGTTCGCCACGCGACGCGGCGGCACAGGCGGACGTCGTGATCGCGATGGTTCGCGACGACGACGCCTCGCGCGCCGTCTGGCTCGATGCTGCGCACGGCGCCCTGCCGGCCATCCGCGCTGGAAGCGTCGCGATCGAGTGCTCGACCGTGTCCGTCGCGTGGATCCGGGAACTCGAAGCGGCGGCGCGCAGCCGCCGGGTAGCGCTGATGGAAGCACCCGTGGTCGGCTCGCGTCCGCAGGCGGACGCCGGGCAACTGATCGTTTTCGCCGGCGGCGATCCGGCATGCATCGAAGCGCAGCGCCCCCTGCTGGAAACCTGGGCGACCGCGATCCACCTCGTCGGGCCGGTGGGATGCGCGGCGGCCGCCAAGCTCATCGTCAACGTGCTCTACGGCACGCAGGTCGCGGTGCTGGCCGAGCTGACCTCCTTCGCACGGGCGCAGGGCGTCAATCCCGCATGCGTCGTTGACGCGGTAACCTCCACCCCGGCGTGCGGCCCGGGGGCGGCCGTGGCACTTCGCGCGATGCTGGATGGCAAGTGGCAGCCGATGTTTCCGCTCCACCTCGTTGCCAAGGATTTCGGGCTCGTCGCGGATGCGCGCCGCGGCGCCGCCTTGCCGCTACCGATCACATCGGCGGCCATGTCGGTGTTTCGGGGCGCCATTGCAGCGGGTTTCGGAGAGGACAACATCACGGGCGTCATCCAGCGCTACGCGTGACAGGGCCGTAGGCGGAGAACGTCGGCCGCTACCGCAGAAGCCGGGTCAGGCCGGGGTTCCCCTGTCTTCCAGTTCCCGCCGCAGCCAGCGCAGCAGCGGCGCGATCCGCGCATCCCCGCGACGCGGCGTGCACAGCGCCCACTGGCCGTCGGTGGCGGTGAAGCCCCAGGGCGCGACCAGGCGGCCGGCCGCCAGGTCGTCGGCGACCAGCTCCTGCGGCGCGATGGCCACGCCCAGCCCGGCGACCGCCGCTTCCAGCAGGTAGTAAAGGTGATCGAAGCCGGTGCCCAGGCGCAGCGCGTCCGGAGCGAGGCCGTGGCGCCGCGCCCACTCGGGCCAGGCGGACGGGCGCGAGGCGGTATGCAGCAACGGCTGCGCCAGCAGCACGTCCGGAGGCGATGCGGCCAGGCGGGCAGCCTCCGGATGGCGGGGGCTCAGCACGGGGCCGATGCGTTCGGGCGCCAGCCGGTGCACCTGCCAGGCCGGTGGCCAGGGCGGGCTGCCGATCAGCAGGGCCGCGTCCAGCCCCTCCAGCTGCGCGCCGGGGGCGGCTTCGCTGGCGGCCAGGTGCAGGCGCAGTCCGGGCAGCTCCGAGGACAGCCGCTCCAGCCGCGGGATCATCCAGCGCGCCAGCAGGCTGCCGGGGCAGCCGAGCACCAGCGCCGCCGAAGCGGGCGCACGCAGGTCCGA
Organism: Pseudoxanthomonas sp.; assembly: GCA_035687185.1. Classification (GTDB taxonomy): domain Bacteria; phylum Pseudomonadota; class Gammaproteobacteria; order Xanthomonadales; family Xanthomonadaceae; genus Pseudoxanthomonas. Next base: position 8,520 of record DASRYN010000039.1, read on the forward strand.
CCAGCTCCGGCGCAGCGGTTCGAACGCGGCGGCGGCGGCCTCGCTCAGCCGCTGGCCGGCGGCAGTCAGGGCCAGTCCGCGCCCCTGGCGGACGAACAGCGGGGCGCCCAGCGCCTCTTCCAGCGCCTTCACCTGGCGGCTGACCGCGCCGTGGGTGACGTGCAGCTCCGCGGCGGCCGCAGCCAGGCTGCCCAGGCGGGCCGCGGCTTCGAAGGCACGCAGGGCGTTGAGCGGGGGCAGATCGCGAGACATGTGAGTTTTCCTGACGTATGCGCCAGACTTTATCGCTTTTTCCGGCGCGCTGCCGTGCGCTATGGTCGAGTCCCGATCGATCCGCCGTGTCCGTGCCGACCATGAACGCCCCTGCCGCCCCCGACTTCCACGCCTACCCCGACCCCACCGGCCACTTCGGCCGCCACGGCGGCCGCTTCGTCGCCGAAACGCTGATCGGGCCGCTGGAGGAGCTGGCGGCGGCCTACGACGCCGCGCGGGTCGATCCGGATTTCATCGCCGCCTTCGACCAGGACCTCAGGCACTACGTGGGCCGGCCCAGCCCGATCTACCACGCGCGGCGGCTGAGCCGCGAGGTGGGCGGCGCGCAGATCCTGCTCAAGCGGGAGGACCTCAACCACACCGGCGCGCACAAGATCAACAACACCATCGGCCAGGCGCTGCTGGCCGCGCGCATGGGCAAGAAGCGCATCATCGCCGAGACCGGCGCCGGCCAGCACGGCGTGGCCAGCGCGACGGTGGCCACGCGGCTGGGGCTGGAATGCGTGGTGTACATGGGCGCCACCGACATCGAGCGGCAGAAGATCAACGTCTACCGCATGAAGCTGCTCGGCGCGACGGTGGTGCCGGTGACCAGCGGCTCGGCCACGCTCAAGGACGCCCTCAACGAAGCCATGCGCGACTGGGTGACCAACGTGGCCGACACGTTCTACATCATCGGCACGGTCGCCGGGCCGGACCCGTATCCGCGCATGGTGCGCGACTTCAACGCCGTGGTCGGCCGCGAGGCGAGGGCGCAGATGCTGGCCGAGTACGGCCGCCTGCCCGATGCCATCACCGCCTGCGTGGGCGGCGGCAGCAACGCCATCGGCCTGTTCCATGCGTTTCTCAACGACGCCTCGGTGCGCATCGTCGGCGCCGAGGCGGCGGGGGACGGCATCGGGACCGGTCGCCACGCCGCCTCGCTGGCCGCCGGCCGCGTGGGCGTGCTGCACGGCAACCGCACCTACGTGATCTGCGACGACGATGGGCAGATCGCCGAGACCCATTCCATCTCCGCCGGCCTGGACTACCCGGGCGTCGGCCCGGAGCACGCCTTCCTCAAGGACAGCGGCCGCGCCGAGTACGTGGGCGTCACCGATGAGGAGGCGCTGGCGGCGTTCCACCGGCTGACCCGCACCGAGGGCATCCTGCCGGCGCTGGAGTCCAGCCATGCCGTCGCGCAGGCGATCAGGCTGGCGCGCGAACTGCCGAAGGACGCGCTGGTGCTGTGCAACCTCTCCGGCCGCGGAGACAAGGACGTCCACACCATCGCCGCCCGCGAGGGCATCGTCCTGTAGGCGCCGGCCTCGCCGGCCGCCGCGCACGCCGCGGTCCACCGCGCCGGCACCGCCATGACCGCCCTGCATACGCATCCCGAACCCACGGACCCGCCATGAGCCGCATCGACACCACCTTCGCGCGACTGCGCGCGTCCGGCCGCAAGGCCCTGATCCCCTTCCTCACCGCGGGCGACCCCTCGCTGGAGGCCACCGTGCCGGTGATGCACGCGCTGGTGGAAGCCGGCGCGGACTGCATCGAACTGGGCGTGCCGTTCTCCGACCCGATGGCCGACGGCCCGGTGATCCAGCGCAGTTCCGAACGCGCGCTGGCGCGTGGCGCGGGCATGGCTTACGTGCTCGAATCCGTGCGCCGCTTCCGCGAGCGCGACGCCGCCACGCCCGTGGTGCTGATGGGCTACCTCAACCCGGTGGAGATCCGCGGTGCGGCGCGCTTCGCCGCCGACGCGGCCGCCGCCGGCGTGGACGGGGTGCTGCTGGTGGACCTTCCGCCCGAGGAGGCCGGCGATTTCCAGGCGGCGTTCGCCCAGGCGGGCCTGGCGCTGGTGATGCTGGCCTCGCCCACCACGACCGCGTCGCGCGCCGGGATGCTGTGCGCCAACGCGCAGGGCTACCTGTACTACGTCAGCTACGCGGGCGTGACCGGCGCCGACCGGCTGGACGCGGACGCCGCCGGCCGGCGTCTGCAGGAGCTGCGCGCCGAAGCACGCGTGCCGGTGGTGGCCGGGTTCGGCATCAAGGACGCCGCCAGCGCCGCCGCGATGGCCGCGGGCGCCGACGGCGTGGTGGTCGGCAGCGCGCTGGTGTCGGCGCTCTCCGACGCGGCCGGCACGGACGAGGCCGCGGCGCGCGCCCGGGCCTTCCTGGCGCCCCTTCGCCAGGCCATCGACGCCCTGTAGGAGCCCGCCTCGCGGGCGACCACGCCGCGTGGCGGGGGGTGGCGTGGCGATGCGGCGGTGGCAGCCCATCCGGTCGCCGGCAAGGCCGGCTCCTACCACGCCATGCGGTCCCCGCCTCTGTAGGAGCCCGCCTTGCGGGCGACCTCGCCGTGTGGCGGAGGGGGTGGCGTGGCGGTGTGGCGGCGGCAGCCCATCCGGTCGCCGGCA
>DASRYN010000040.1:0-18795 GCA_035687185.1 Pseudoxanthomonas sp.
GCAGGCCCAGCCGCAGGCCGAGGCCGTCCCCGCGCCGCAGCAGCAGGGCGGGGAGGCTGCGCCGCCGGCGCAGTAAGGCGTACAATCGCCGGCGCGCCGCGTGCCGGCAGCAGTCATTGCCCAGGTGGCGGAATTGGTAGACGCACTACCTTGAGGTGGTAGCGACGAGAGTCGTAGGGGTTCGAGTCCCCTCTTGGGCACCAAACAACGCAGGCAGCACGGGCTTTCCGGGCTGCCCGCGCAATCCGGGAACGGACCGAGGCCCGCTCTGGCGGGCTTTTTTCATGGATCGAAGGGTCGTGGCGCGGCGCGGCGGCGTTTACTCGCTCGCGCGCCAGCCGCTACAATTCCGCTGCTGTGCACAAACCGCAGCGGACGCGGCCGCAACGTCCGCATCCATGCAGGCGCGGCGGCTGCACGCGGCGGAGCCCGCGGCAGGAGTACAACAGGCGTGCGCGGGCGTCCCGCGGGCGCGAACCCAAGCCCGGCGCGCCGGGCAGAGGCAAGAGAGAACCGCAAGTGCTGGCCCAATACCTGCCGACCCTGTTGTTCCTTATCGTGGCCACCGGGATCGGCATCGCGCTGATCATCGTCGGCCGCGTCCTCGGCCCCCGCCGCCCCGACGTGCAGAAGCTGTCGCCGTACGAGTGCGGCTTCGAGGCCTTCGAGGACGCGCGCATGAAGTTCGACGTGCGCTACTACCTCATCGCCATCCAGTTCATCGTCTTCGACCTGGAAATCATCTTCATCGTGCCGTGGACCCTCGTGTTCCAGGACCTCGGCGCGCGCGCGCTGGTCACCATGGGCCTGTTCGTGGGCATGCTGTTCCTCGGCTTCGTATACGTGTGGAAGAAGGGAGCGCTCGAATGGGAGTGATCCAGACGCTGGACCGGCTGATGACCAACCCGATCCCGGAGGGGCGGGTGGACGACATCCTGCGGCCGGAAGGCGAGAACCCGCTCCTGGAGAAGGGCTACGTGACCACCAGCGTGGACGCGCTGGTCAACTGGGCGCGCACCGGCTCCATGTGGCCGATGACCTTCGGCCTGGCCTGCTGCGCGGTGGAGATGATGCACGCCGGCGCCGCGCGCCTGGACCTGGACCGCTACGGCGTGGTGTTCCGCCCGTCGCCGCGCCAGTCGGACGTGATGATCGTGGCCGGCACCCTGGTCAACAAGATGGCCCCGGCGCTGCGCAAGGTCTACGACCAGATGCCCGACCCGAAGTGGGTGATCTCGATGGGCAGCTGCGCCAACGGCGGCGGCTACTACCACTACTCGTACTCGGTGGTGCGCGGCTGCGACCGCATCGTGCCTGTGGACATCTACGTGCCCGGCTGCCCGCCCACGGCCGAGGCGCTGGTCTACGGCATCCTGCAGCTGCAGAAGAAGATCTGGCGCACGCAGACCGTGGCCCAGAAGACCAACACCATCGCCCGCTGATTCCCCTTTTCCGGAACCGCCAAGCCCCATGGCCGAGCCTGCTGCTTCCTTCGCCCAACGACTGCGCGACCGTTTCCCGGGCGCCGGGGTCACCGTGGCCGAGCCTCGCGGCGAGGTCACGCTCGAGGTGCCGTCCGGCCAGTGGCTCGAGGCCTGCCGCGCGCTGCGCGACGAGTTCGGCTTCGAGCAGCTGATCGACCTGTGCGGCGTGGATTACCTGGGCTACGGCAGCGACGAGTGGGACACCGACGGCGTGTCCTCCGGCGGCTTCAGCCGCGGCGTCGAGGGCAAGAACATCGGCCGCTTCGGCTGGGGCGAGCGCCCGAGCCAGCAGGCCGGCACCGCGGTGGCGGCCATCCCGGTGCCCGAGCGGCGCTTCGCCGCGGTCGCGCACCTGCTTTCCTACGCGCACAACCGCCGCCTGCGGGTGCGCTGCTTTGCGCCCGACGACGCGCTGCCGGTGGTGCCTTCGGTCACCGGCATCTGGGCGGGCGCCAACTGGTTCGAGCGCGAGGCGTTCGACCTGTACGGCATCGTCTTCGAGGGCCATCCGGACCTGCGCCGCATCCTCACCGACTACGGCTTCGTGGGCCATCCGTTCCGCAAGGACTTCCCGCTGGTGGGCAACGTCGAGGTGCGCTACGACGAGGAGCGCAAGCGCGTGGTGTACGAGCCGGTGACCTCGGTCGAGCCGCGCGTGGGCGTGCCGCGCGTGATCCGCGACGATGCCCGCTACCAGACCGCCGAGGGCGAAGCCGCGCAACGGGAGGCCGCCAAGTGAGCGCCGCGATGCAACACGACCAGGCCCCGGCCGCCGGGGCCGCTGCCGCCCCGCGGCAGGAGATCCGCAACTACACGATGAACTTCGGCCCGCAGCACCCCGCCGCGCATGGCGTGCTGCGCCTGATCCTGGAAATGGACGGCGAGACCATCGTCCGCGCCGATCCGCACGTGGGCCTGCTGCACCGGGGCACCGAGAAGCTGGCCGAATCCAAGCCGTTCAACCAGTCCATCGGCTACATGGACCGCCTGGACTACGTGTCGATGATGTGCAACGAGCACGCCTACGTGCGCGCCATCGAGACCCTGCTGGGGATCGAGGCGCCCGAGCGCGCGCAGTACATCCGCACGATGTTCGACGAGATCACCCGCATCCTGAACCACCTGATGTGGGTCGGCTCCAACGCGCTGGACCTGGGCGCAATGGCGGTGTTCCTGTACGCCTTCCGCGAGCGCGAGGAGCTGATGGACTGCTACGAGGCGGTCTCCGGCGCGCGCATGCACGCGGCGTACTACCGGCCCGGCGGCGTCTACCGCGACCTGCCGGACTTCATGCCCAAGTACAGGGAGTCCCCCTGGCACAAGGGCAAGGCGCTCAAGCGCTTCAACGAGGCGCGCGAGGGCTCGCTGCTCGACTACCTCGAACATTTCACCCGCGAGTTCCCCAAGCGCGTGGACGAGTACGAGACGCTGCTGACGGACAACCGCATCTGGAAGCAGCGCACCGTCGGCATCGGCGTGGTCGCCCCGGAACAGGCCCTGCAGTGGGGCATGACCGGCGCGATGCTGCGCGGCTCGGGCATCGCCTGGGACCTGCGCAAGAAGCAGCCGTACGCCAAGTACGACGTGGTGGACTTCGACATCCCGGTGGGCGTCAACGGCGACTGCTACGACCGCTACCTGGTGCGCATCGCCGAGATGCGCCAGTCCAACCGCATCATCGAGCAGTGCGTGAAGTGGCTGAAGGCCAACCCCGGCCCGGTCATGGTCAAGAACTTCAAGGTCGCCCCTCCCCGCCGCGAGGAGATGAAGGACGACATGGAAGCGCTGATCCACCACTTCAAGCTGTTCTCCGAGGGCTATTGCGTGCCCGCCGGCGAGACCTACGCCGCGGTCGAGGCGCCCAAGGGCGAGTTCGGCTGCTACCTGGTATCCGACGGCGCCAACAAGCCCTTCCGCGTGCACCTGCGCGCTCCCGGCTTCGCGCACCTGTCCTCCATGGACGAGATCGTGCGCGGGCACATGCTGGCCGACGTGGTCGCGATGATCGGTACCTATGATCTTGTATTCGGCGAGGTGGATCGATGAAGGCCACCGGTAACTTCGAGAACGCGCGCAACGTCGACCCGATGGTCGTGCTGAGCGACAAGACCCGCGCGCACATCGACCACTGGTTGACCAAGTTCCCCCCCGACCGCAAGCGGTCGGCGGTGCTGCAGGGCCTGCATGCGGCCCAGGAGCAGAACGGCGGCTGGCTGTCCGACGAGCTGATCGCGGCGGTGGCCAGGTACCTGGACATCCCGCCGGTGTGGGCCTACGAGGTCGCCACCTTCTACTCGATGTTCGAGACCGAGCCGGTGGGCCGCAACAACGTGGCCTTCTGCACCAACATCAGCTGCTGGCTCAACGGCGCCGAGGACCTCGTCGCGCACGCGGAGAAGAAGCTCGGTTGCAGGCTGGGCGAGTCCACGGCCGACGGCCGCATCTACCTGAAGCGCGAGGAGGAGTGCGTGGCCGCGTGCTGCGGCGCGCCGGTGGTCGTGATCAACGGCCACTACCACGAGAAGCTCACGCCCGCGAAGGTCGACGAGCTGCTGGACGCGCTGGAGTAAGCACGGGCATGGCACACCATCCGCACACTTCCGAGGGCTACGGCCCGGTCGGCCCGGCGCCGAAGGAGCACCAGGCGGTCTACACGACGCTGCACTTCGACAAGCCGTGGTCGTACGAGAACTACCTCAAGACCGGCGGCTACCAGGCGCTGCGCAGGATCCTGACCGAGAAGATCCCGCCGGCCGACATCATCGAGATGGTCAAGCAGTCGGGGCTGCGCGGCCGCGGCGGCGCGGGCTTCCCCACCGGCCTGAAGTGGAGCTTCATGCCCAAGGGCGACATGCAGAAGTACATCCTCTGCAATTCGGACGAATCCGAGCCGGGCACGGCCAAGGACCGCGACATCCTGCGCTACAACCCGCATGCGGTGATCGAGGGCATGGCGATCGCCTGCTACGCCACCGGTTCGACCGTGGGCTACAACTACCTGCGCGGCGAGTTCCACCACGAGCCGTTCGAGCATCTTGAAGAAGCCACGCGCGAGGCCTACGCCAACGGCTGGCTGGGCAAGAACATCCTCGGCAGCGGCGTCGATATCGACATCTACAACGCGCTGGGCGCCGGCGCCTACATCTGCGGCGAAGAGACCGCGCTGATGGAGTCGCTGGAAGGCAAGAAGGGCCAGCCGCGCTTCAAGCCGCCGTTCCCGGCCAACTTCGGCCTGTACGGCAAGCCGACCACCATCAACAACACCGAGACCTACGCCTCGGTGCCGGCGATCGTGCGCAACGGCCCCGAGTGGTTCATGAACCTGGGCAAGCCGAACAACGGCGGCTGCAAGATCTTCTCGGTCAGCGGCCATGTCGCGCGCCCTGGCAACTACGAGATCCGCCTGGGCACGCCGTTCGCCGAGCTGCTGGAAATGGCCGGCGGCATCCGCAACGGGCACAAGATCAAGGCGGTCATCCCCGGCGGCTCGTCGATGCCGGTGCTGCCCGGCGAGACCATGATGGGCCTGACCATGGACTACGACGCGATCCAGAAGGCCGGCTCCGGCCTGGGTTCGGGCGCGGTCATCGTCATGGACGAGACCACCTGCATGGTCCGTGCCTGCCAGCGCATCGCGCGGTTCTACTTCAAGGAGAGCTGCGGCCAGTGCACGCCGTGCCGCGAGGGCACCGGCTGGATGTACCGCATGATCACCCGCGTGGTCGAGGGCAAGGCCACGCTGGAGGATCTGCATACGCTGAAGGCCGCCGCGGGCCAGATCGAGGGCCACACCATCTGCGCCTTCGGCGAGGCGGCCGCGTGGCCGGTGCAGGGCTTCCTGCGCCACTTCTGGCACGAGTTCGAGTACGCGATCGTGAACCGCCGCTTCCTGGTCGACGACCAGCGCGCCGGCACGGTCAACGAAGGCAAGGTGGCCGCATGAGCGCGCAGCCCGTCAATCCCAACCTGCCGCCCGACCACGTCACCGTCTTCATCGACGGGGTGGAGCTGGCCGCGCCCAAGGGCTCGATGATCATCCATGCCGCCGACAAGGCCGGCATTCCGATCCCGCGCTTCTGCTACCACGACAAGCTGGGCGTGGCGGCCAACTGCCGCATGTGCCTGGTCGAGATCGAGAAGATGCCCAAGCCGGCGCCGGCCTGCGCCACGCCGGTGATGGACGGCATGAAGGTCTCCACGCGCAGCGACAAGGCGCTGCGGTCGCAGCGCAACGTGATGGAGTTCCTGCTGATCAACCATCCGCTGGACTGCCCGATCTGCGACCAGGGCGGCGAGTGCGAGCTGCAGGACCTGTCGCTGGGCTACGGCCGCTCGGTCAGCCGCTTCGCCGAGCGCAAGCGCGTGGTGCCCGACGAGGACATCGGCCCGCTGGTGGCCACCGAGATGACGCGCTGCATCCAGTGCACGCGCTGCATCCGTTTCACCAACGAGATCGCCGGCACCCACGAGCTGGGCGGCATGTACCGCGGCGAGAACCTGCAGATCGGCACCTACGACGGCAAGCCGCTGACCACCGAGCTGTCGGGCAACGTGGTCGACGTGTGCCCGGTGGGCGCGCTGACCAACAAGGTATTCCAGTTCCGCGCCCGCCCGTGGGAGCTGTTCGCGCGCGAGTCGCTGGGCTACCACGACGCGATGGGCTCCAACCTGTTCCTGCACAGCCGCCGCGGCGAGGTGCTGCGCGTGGTGCCGCGCGAGAACGAGGCGCTCAACGAGTGCTGGCTGTCCGACCGCGACCGCTATTCGCACCAGGGTCTGTACGCCGCCGACCGCGCCACCGTGCCGCTGCTCAAGGTGGACGGCCAGTGGCGCGAGGCGACCTGGAACGAGGCGCTGGCCGCCGCCGCCGGCATCCTGCGCGAGCACCGCGGCGACGACCTGGGCGTGCTGGCGCACCCGGCCACGTCGAACGAGGAGGGCGGGCTGCTGGCGCTGCTGGCCGAGGGCCTGGGCAGCGGCAACCTCGACCACCGCATCGCCAACCGCGACTTCTCCGACGGCGCCGCGGCCGAGCCGTTCCCGCTGACGCCGGCCGAGATCGAGCAGGCCGACGTGGTCGTGCTGCTGGGCACCCACCTGCGCCACGAGCTGCCGCTGCTGCACGCGCGGCTGCGCAAGGCGCAGCTCAAGCGCAACATGCGCATCCACGCGGTCAACCCGGTCGACTTCGAGTTCACCTTCCCGCTGGCCAGCAAGCGCATCGTGGCGCCGTCCGGCTTCGCCGAGGCGCTGGGCGAGGCCGCCCTGCGCCAGGCGGTGCAGGGAGCCACGCGCGCGGTGCTGGTCGTCGGCGCCATCGCCGAGAACCACCCGCAGGCGGCCGCCATCCGCGCCGCCGCGCGCGAATTCGCCGCCGCCACCGGCGCGGCGCTGTGCCGCATCCCGCAGGGCGCCAACGCCGTGGGCCTGGCCCGCGCCGGCGTCCTGCCGGCCGCGCGCGACGCGGCCGCGATGCTGGCCGAGCCGCGGGGTGCCTACGTGCTGTACGGCATCGAGCCGGGCCTGGACTTCGCCGACACCGCCACCGCGCTGAAGGCGCTGAACGCGGCCAGGGTCGTCGCCTTCAGCCACTTCGCCTGCGAATCCACCCGCGCGGTAGCCGACGTCATCCTGCCCATCGGCCTGCTGCCGGAGATCGACGCCACCCTGACCAGCCTGGCCGGCGACGACCAGTTCGCCCGCGCCGGCGGCAAGCTGCCGGGCCATGCCCGGGAGGGCTGGCGCGTGCTGCGCGCCCTGGGCGGCGAGCTCGGGCTGCCGGGCTTCGGGTTCACCGACCTGGCCGGCGCGCGCGGCCTGCTGGCGGACCGCCGCGGTGCGGCGGCCAAGCCGGGCCGGGCGGGCGAGGTGGGCGAGGGTGGCCTGGAGCTGGCGCTGGTGCCGGCGATCTACCGCACCGATGCGGTGGTGCGCCGCGCTTCCGCGCTGCAGGCCCATCCGCTCAGCGTGGCCCCGCGCATTGTCCTGAACCCCGGCGACGCCGGCGCCGCCGGCCTGGCCGACGGGGCGGTGGCCAGGGTGAAGGCGGCCAGCGGCACCGCGACCCTGCCGGTGGCGGTGGACGCGCGCGTGGCCGCGGGCGTGGCATGGATCGAAGGCGGCCACGGCGCGACCGCGCCGCTGGGCGCCGGCCGGGTCGAGGTGGTGAAGGCATGAACGAGCTGCTGATCAACGCGGTCGGTCCGCTGCGCGAATGGTTCTACGGCCTGGGCCAGCTCGGCCCGGCGCTGTGGATCGTGCTGAAGATCCTCACCGTCGCCATGCCGGTGATCATCGCCGTGGCCTTCTACGTGGTGTGGGAGCGCAAGCTGATCGGCTGGATGCACGTGCGCCACGGGCCCATGTACGTGGGCATGGGCGTGTTCCAGGCCTTCGCCGACGTCTTCAAGCTGCTGTTCAAGGAAGTCATCCAGCCGGCCAACGCGCACAAGGCCATGTACGTGCTGGCGCCGCTGATCGTGCTGGCGCCGGCGTTCGCGGCCTGGGCGGTGGTGCCGTTCGACTACCAGCTGGTGCTGTCCAACGCCAACGCCGGCCTGCTGTACCTGCTGGCGATGACCTCGCTGGGCGTGTACGGCATCATCATCGCCGGCTGGGCCTCGAACTCGAAGTACGCGTTCCTGGGCGCGATGCGCTCGGCCGCGCAGGTGGTCAGCTACGAGATCGCCATGGGCTTCGCCCTGGTCGGCGTGCTGATCGCCGCCGGCAGCCTGAACCTGACCGACATCGTCATGGCGCAGGCAGGCAACGCGGGCCTGTTCGAATGGTTCTGGCTGCCGCTGCTGCCGCTGTTCGTCGTCTACTGGGTGTCGGGCGTGGCCGAGACCAACCGCGCGCCGTTCGACGTGGTGGAAGGCGAGTCGGAGATCGTGGCCGGCCACATGGTGGAGTACTCCGGCTCGGCGTTCGCGCTGTTCTTCCTGGCCGAGTACGCCAACATGATCCTGGTCAGCTTCCTGATCTCGATCTTCTTCCTGGGCGGCTGGCTGAGCCCGATCCAGGGCTGGGTGACCGCCGACGTGTCGCCGTGGGTGGACTGGGTCTGGAAGGGCGGCTGGCCGTGGCTGTTCGCCAAGGTGTTCTTCTTCGCCAGCGCCTACATCTGGTTCCGCGCCAGCTTCCCGCGCTACCGCTACGACCAGATCATGCGCCTGGGCTGGAAGGTGTTCATCCCCCTGACCATCGCCTGGATCGCGGTCACCGCGCTGCTGGCGTTCTACGGCGTGTTCGAGAAGGGCGCCTGATCCATGAGCAAAGTCGTCCACTACTTCAAGAGCCTGATGCTGCTGGAGCTGATCCAGGGGCTGGGGCTGACCTTCAGGTACCTGTTCCGTCCCAAGTACACGCTGATGTACCCGATGGAGAAGTTCCCGCAGTCGCCGCGCTTCCGCGGGCTGCACGCGCTGCGCCGCTACCCCAACGGCGAGGAGCGCTGCATCGCCTGCAAGCTGTGCGAGGCGGTGTGCCCGGCGCTGGCCATCACCATCGACTCGGCCCCGCGCGAGGACGGCACCCGCCGCACCACGCGCTACGACATCGACCTCTTCAAGTGCATCTTCTGCGGCTTCTGCGAGGAGAGCTGCCCGGTCGACTCGATCGTGGAGACGCACGTGCTGGAGTACCACTTCGAGAAGCGCGGCGAGAACATCGTCACCAAGCCGCAGCTGCTCGCCCTCGGCGACCGCCTGGAGGCGGAGATCGCCGAACGCCGCGCGGCCGACGCCGCCTACCGCTGAGGTCGCGATGGACTGGATCAACATCTGCTTCTACGCCTTCGCCGCCGTCGCGGTCGTCTCCGCCGGCGCCGTGATCAGCGTGCGCAACCCGGTCCACGCGGTGCTGTGCCTGATCCTGACGTTCTTCTCGGTGGCCTGCGTGTGGCTGCTGGTCGGCGCCGAGTTCCTGGGCGTGGCCCTGATCCTGGTGTACGTCGGCGCGGTGATGGTGCTGTTCCTGTTCGTGGTCATGATGCTGGACATCGACGTGGCCGCGCTGCGCGAGGGCTGGGTGCGGTTCCTGCCGGTGGGCCTGGTGGTCGCGGTGGCCATGCTGGTGCAGATGCTGGCGCTGATCGGCGTGCGCTCGCGCGCCGCCTCCCCGTTCCCGGACAACGCCGCCGCCGCCGCCGCGGACGCATCCAACACCAAGTGGCTGGCCGGGCGCCTGTTCACCGACTTCATCCTGCCCTTCGAGTTCGCCGCGGTGATCCTGACCGTGGCGGTGGTCGCGGCGGTGATGCTGACGCTGCGCAAGCGCACCGGCATCAAGACCCAGAACCCGGCCGAGCAGTCGCGCGTGCGCGCGCAGGACCGCCTGCGCCTGGTGTCGATGCCGGCCGAAAAGCCGGCCGCGGCCGCACCGGCCGACGCCCAGGAGGGCAACGCATGATCACCCTCGGACACATGCTGGCGCTCGGCGCGGTGCTGTTCTGCATCAGCCTGGCCGGCATCTTCCTCAACCGCAAGAACGTCATCGTGCTGCTGATGTCGATCGAGCTGATGCTGCTTTCGGTCAACATCAACTTCATCGCCTTCTCGCGCGAGCTCGGCGACGCGGCGGGCCAGATCTTCGTGTTCTTCATCCTGACGGTGGCCGCCGCGGAGGCGGCCATCGGCCTGGCGATCCTGGTCGCGCTGTTCCGCACCCGCGGCACGATCAACGTCGGCGAGGTGGACACGCTCAAGGGCTGAGGCCCGCGGGCAGCGGCCCGCGTGCCCCGGCGCCCGGTCATGACGGCCGGGCAGGGCTCCCCGGGGCCCGCGCGGTACCGCCACGGACGGCGGGGGAAACGAGTTCGCGCGGCGTCCCGGCACCGGGGCGGCGCCACCGGCGAGGCGACTGGCCGGGAGAGTTTGGGAAGTTGCGGCATGCACGGCGGCGGGCGAGGGCCCGGCCGGCATCGACAGGCACGAACGGAAACAGACGGCAACCATGATGATCTCCAAAACCCACCTGCTGCTGATCGTGCTGGCCCCGCTGCTGGGCAGCATCGTCGCCGGGCTGTTCGGGCGCCAGGTCGGCCGCAGGGGCGCACAGGCGGCGACCATCCTCGGCGTGGCGGTCAGCTGCGCCCTGTCGTGCTGGGTGCTGTACCAGCTGGTCGCCGGCGGCGCCTCGCCGTTCAACCAGAACGTCTACACCTTCTTCGAGGTGGGCAACTACGCGGCCCACGTCGGCTTCATGGTCGACCGGCTGACCGCGATGATGATGGTGGTGGTCACCTTCGTCTCGCTGCTGGTGCACGTCTACACCATCGGCTACATGGCCGACGATCCGGGCTACCAGCGCTTCTTCAGCTACATCTCGCTGTTCACCTTCAGCATGCTGATGCTGGTGATGAGCAACAACTTCCTGCAGCTGTTCTTCGGCTGGGAGGCGGTGGGCCTGGTCTCGTACCTGCTGATCGGCTTCTGGTTCAAGCGGCCGAGCGCGGTGTTCGCCAACATGAAGGCGTTCCTGGTCAACCGCGTGGGCGACTTCGGCTTCCTGCTGGGCATCGCCGGCGTGCTGCTGTGGTTCGGCACCCTGGACTACGCCACCGTGTTCGCCAACGCGCCGCTGCTGCGGGGCGCCGAGGTGCAGATCTTCGAGGGCCATACCTGGAGCGTGGCGACCATCATCTGCGTGTGCCTGTTCATCGGCGCCATGGGCAAGTCGGCGCAGGTGCCGCTGCACGTGTGGCTGCCGGACTCGATGGAGGGTCCGACCCCGATCTCGGCGCTGATCCACGCCGCGACCATGGTGACCGCGGGCATCTTCATGGTGGCCCGCATGTCGCCGCTGTTCGAGCTGTCGCAGACCGCGCTGGACTTCATCCTGTTCGTGGGCGCCACCACGGCGTTCTTCACCGGCCTGATCGGCATCGTCCAGAACGACATCAAGCGCGTGGTCGCCTATTCGACCCTGTCCCAGCTGGGCTACATGACCGTGGCCCTGGGCGTGTCGGCCTACTCGGCGGCGGTGTTCCACCTGATGACCCACGCCTTCTTCAAGGCGCTGCTGTTCCTGGCCGCCGGCTCGGTGATCATCGGCATGCACCACGAGCAGGACATGCGCAAGATGGGCGGCCTGCGCCGCTACATGCCGGTCACCTACTGGACCAGCGTGATCGGCACGCTGGCGCTGGTGGGCACGCCGTTCTTCTCGGGCTTCTATTCCAAGGACACCATCATCGAGGCCGCGGCGCACCACGCGCACGAGGGCAGTGGCTGGATCGCCACCTACGGCTACTGGGCCGTGCTCGGCGGCGTGATCGTGACCAGCTTCTACAGCTTCCGGCTGCTGTTCCTGGCCTTCCACGGCGAGGAGCGGTTCCGTCACGCAGACGCGCACCACGCCGTTTCCCACGGTTCCAGCGCGCACACCGACGCCGAGGCGCAGTCGCATGCGCACGACGCGCACGGCCATGACGACGGCCACGGCCACCACGGCGCGCACGAGCCGCACGAATCGCCGTGGGTGGTGACCGTGCCGCTGGTGCTGCTGGCGATCCCCTCGGTCCTGATCGGCTTCTTCACCATCGGCCCCATGCTGTTCGGCACCGACTGGCGCGGCCAGCACGCCGAGGCGCTGGTGCCGGGGCAGGCGGTGTCGTTCTTCACCGGCGCCATCGACTTCCTGGACCCCTCGCGCGACACCGTGGCCGCGCTCGGCCGCGAGCTGTGGCACGGCCCGGTGGCCTACGCGCTGCATGGCATGCAGATGCCGGCCTTCTGGCTGACCCTCGCCGGCTTCCTGCTGGCCGCGCTGCTGTACCTGTGGAAGCCCGACCTGGCCGGACGCGCGCGCCGCGCGTTCTCGCCGGTGGTGCGCGTCCTCGAGGAGAAGTACGGCTTCGACCGCCTGTGGATCGACGGCTTCGCCGGCGGCGGCGTGCGCCTGGGCCGCATCTCGCGCTGGATCGACAGCAAGGTCATCGACGGCGTGTTCGTCAACGGCAGCGCGCGCGTGGTCGACCTGTCGGCGAGCCTGCTGCGCCGCACCCAATCCGGTTACCTCTACCACTACGCCTTCGCCATGATCGTCGGCCTGATCGCTCTGCTGGCCGTGCTCATGCGTTTCTGGCGATGAACTGAACTGCACGGAAGAACACGACGTGGCGAACCACCTGTTGAGTGTCCTGATCTGGCTGCCGATCCTCGGCGGTGCGCTGGTGCTGGCGCTGGGCAACCGCGCCGCCGCCGCGCGCTGGACCGCGCTGGCGGTGGCGCTGGCGACGCTGGTCGTCAGCCTCGGCCTGCTGACCGGCTTCGACTACGCGAACCCGGGGATGCAGTTCGTCGAGCGCCACGCCTGGATCCCGGCCTACGGCATCCACTACAACCTGGGTGCCGACGGCATCTCGGTGGCGCTGATCCTGCTGACCACCATCGTCACGCCGCTGACGCTGATCGGCGCGTGGAGCGCGATCCAGAAGCGCGTGTCGCAGTACGTGGCCGCGTTCCTGCTGCTGGAGGGCGTGACCGTCGGCATCTTCGCCGCGACCGACGCCATCCTGTTCTACGTGTTCTTCGAGGCCATGCTGGTCCCGATGTTCCTGATCATCGGCGTCTGGGGCGGGCCGCGCCGCATCTACGCGGCGATGAAGTTCTTCCTGTACACCTTCCTCGGCTCGGTGCTGATGCTGGTGGGGCTGATCTACCTGTACCTGAAGGGCGGCAGCTTCCAGCTGGCGGACCTGTACGCGCTGCCGCTGACCGCCAGGGAGCAGACCTGGCTGTTCTTCGCCTTCGCCATCGCCTTCGCGGTCAAGGTGCCGATGTTCCCGGTGCACACCTGGCTGCCGGACGCGCACGTGGAGGCGCCGACCGCGGGCTCGGTGATCCTGGCGGCCATCGCGCTGAAGATCGGCGGCTACGGCTTCCTGCGCTTCAACCTGCCCGTCACGCCGGACGCCGGCAGCGAGTGGGCCTGGCTGATCATCGCGCTGTCGCTGGTGGCCGTGGTGTACGTGGGCCTGGTGGCGCTGGTCCAGGACGACATGAAGAAGCTGGTGGCGTACTCCTCGGTGGCGCACATGGGCTTCGTCACCCTGGGCACGTTCATCGCCTTCACCCTGGTGCGCGACTTCGGCTCGGTCGACGCCGCGCGCCTGGGCCTTCAGGGCGCCATGGTGCAGATGATCTCGCACGGCTTCGTCTCCGGCGCGATGTTCTCCTGCATCGGCGTGCTGTACGACCGCGTCCACTCGCGCCAGATCGCCGACTACGGCGGCGTGGCCAACGTCATGCCCTGGTTCGCCGCGTTCTCCATGCTGTTCTTCATGGCCAACGCGGGCCTGCCGGGCACCAGCGGCTTCGTCGGCGAGTTCATGGTCATCCTGGCGAGCTTCCAGAAGCACCCGGTCATCGCGGTCCTGGCGGCCACCACGCTGGTCATCGGCGCGGCTTACACCCTGTGGCTGTACCGCCGCGTGTTCTTCGGCGAGGTGGGCAACGCGCACGTGGCCGAACTGAAGGACATCAACGGCCGCGAGGCGCTGGTGCTGGGCGTGTTCGCCGCTGGCGTGCTGCTGCTCGGCGTGTGGCCCAAGCCGCTGACCGACCTGATGGAACCGTCGATCGCGCAACTGGCGACGCAGATCGCCACCAGCAAGCTGTAAGGATTTCCCGAAGATGATCACGTCCCACGCGATGCCGTCCGCAGCCGAGCTGCTGCCGCTGCTGCCCGAACTGGTGACCATCGGCGGCGCCTTCGCGCTGCTGATGGCAGACCTGTTCATCGGCGCCCGGCACAAGGTCTGGACCCATTTCCTCTCGGTGCTGGTGCTGGTCGTGGTGGTCGCGATGCTGGCCACCGGCGTCGGCGGGCAGGGCGAGGTGTTCAACGGCATGTTCGTGCGCGACACCGCCGCGGACGTGATGAAGCTGGGCATCGTGGCCATGAGCGGCCTGACCCTGGTCTACGGCTGGAGCTACCTGCGCGAGCGCGGGTTGTACCAGGGCGAGCTGCCGGTGCTGGTGCTGTTCGCCACCGCCGGCATGATGATGCTGGTCTCGGCCGGCAGCCTGGTCATGGTCTACCTGGGCCTGGAGCTGCTGGCGCTGTGCTCCTACGCGCTGGTCGCCGCCGACCGCGACAACGGCAAGGCCACCGAGGCGGCGATGAAGTACATCGTGCTCGGCTCGCTGGCCTCGGGCCTGCTGCTGTACGGCATGTCGCTGGTGTACGGCGCGACCGGCACGCTGCAACTGGACGGCATCAACGCGGCGATGGCCGGGTCGGGCGAGCGCGTGCTGCTGCTGACCGGCGTGACGTTCATGATCGCCGGCGTGGCCTTCAAGCTCGGCGCGGCCCCGTTCCACATGTGGCTGCCCGACGTGTACCAGGGCGCCAGCGCGCCGGTCGCGCTGTTCGTCAGCACCGCGCCCAAGCTGGCGGCGTTCGGCATGGCCTGGCGCCTGCTCGAGGTCGGCGCCGGCCCGCTGGCCGAGGAATGGCGCTGGCTGCTGGCCGGCCTGGCCGCCGCGTCGCTGGTGATCGGCAACCTCATGGCGGTGGCCCAGTCCAACCTCAAGCGCATGCTGGCGTACTCGACCGTCTCGCACATCGGCTTCCTGCTGATGGGCCTGGCCGCCGGCGACGAGCGCGGCTACGCGGCGGCGCTGTTCTACGCGATCGGCTACGCGCTGATGTCGGCGGCGTCGTTCGGCGCGATCATCGCGCTGTCGCGGCAGGGTTTCGAGGCGGAGAACATCGACGACTTCAAGGGCCTGAACGCGCGCAACCCGTGGATGGCCGGGCTGGTGCTGTGCATCATGGCCTCGCTGGCCGGCATCCCGGTGTTCCTGGGCTTCTGGACCAAGCTGGCGGTGCTGGGCGCGGCGGTGCAGGGCGGGATGCTGTGGCTGGCGCTGCTGGGCGTGGTGAGCGCGGTGGTCGGCGCCTTCTACTACCTGCGCGTGATCAAGGTCATGTATTTCGACGAGCCGGTGGGCACGCCGCTGCCGGCGCACGGCGACCGCGTCCTGGGCGTGGTGCTGGGCGTCAACTCGCTGGGCCTGCTGGGCCTGGGCCTGGCCTGGAACCCGATCATGGTGTGGTGCCAGCGCGCGTTCATGTGAGCGCCGCGTCACTGGAGCGCCCGCGGGGGCCCGGTTCGCGCCGGGCCCTTCGCTTTTCCGGCGCAGCGGTGCCGGGCGGTGGAGGCCGTCGAGCGGCGTGCCGCGGAAAAGGCTTGCAATAGGCCGCGCGAATCACCATAATTCGGCCTCTGCTGCGGGGTGGAGCAGTCTGGCAGCTCGTCGGGCTCATAACCCGAAGGTCGCAGGTTCAAATCCTGCCCCCGCTACCAAGCTTCGTGGTTCCGTTTTCCAGATGTCGCAGGAATTCCGGACCGCCGGCTCGGGCTTGTGACGACGCATGTTCCCGTCGTCGCGCCGATTCCAGCAATATCGGACAAGGGGCCCGGAAGGGCCCCTTGCCGTTTTCAGGGGCCGGAAGCCGCCGCCGGCCCCATTTTCCGCGTTCGAGTAGCCGCCATGAGCGAGAAGACCAGCGAAATCGCCGAGCTCCTGCGCCCGACCGTCGAGTCGCTGGGCCTGGACCTGCTGGGCATCGAGTACCTGCCGGCCCCCGGCGGCGCGACGCTGCGCCTGTACATCGACGTGCCGGCCGGCGCCGACGGCGGGGCCGCGCGCACGGTGACCATCGACGACTGCGAGGCGGTCAGCCGCGAAGTGTCGGCGCAGCTGGACGTGGCCGACCCGATCTCCGGCAACTACACCCTCGAGGTCTCGTCCCCCGGCCTGGACCGGCCGCTGTTCACCCTGGACCAGTTCGCCCGCTTCGTCGGCGAGGAGGCCAAGGTGGGGCTGAAGCTGCCGCAGGAAGGCCGGCGCCGCCTGCAGGGCCGCATCCTGCGCGTGGGCGACGGCGCGGTGGTGTTCGAGCTGGACGGCGCCGAGTTCCCGGTGGCGGCCGACAACATCGACCGGGCACGCCTGGTGCCCGACTGGGCGGCGCTGGGCCTGGCGCCGGCGAAGAACTCGCCCTCCAGGGGCCGCCCCGGCGCGGGCGGGCCCGGCAAGGGCGGCAGGACTGGCAAGCAACCCTCCAACAAGCCGGCGGCCGGCGAGCCGCACGCGGAGTAAAGAGATGAGCAAGGAACTTCTTCTGGTAGTGGACGCGGTCGCCAACGAGAAGGGCGTGCCGCGCGAGGTGATCTTCGAGGCGCTGGAGGCCGCGCTGGCCTCGGCGGCCAAGAAGCGCTACGTCGACCAGGACGTGCTGACCCGCGTGTCGATCGACCGCAAGGACGGCAGCTACGAGACCTTCCGCCGCTGGGAAGTGGTGGCCGACGACGTGGTCATGGAATCGCCCGACCGCCAGATCCGGCTGATGGACGCGGTGGACGAGGCCGACGGCGTCGAGGTCGGCGACTACATCGAGGAGCAGATCGAGAACCCCGAGTTCGGCCGCATCGCCGCGCAGGCCGCCAAGCAGGTGATCGTGCAGCGCGTGCGCGAGGCCGAGCGCCAGCAGGTCGTTGACGCCTGGAAGGACCGCGTGGGCGAGCTGGTGACCGGCGTGGTCAAGCGCGTGGAGCGCGGCAACGTCTACGTGGACCTGGGCGGCAACGCCGAGGCCTTCATTCCCAAGGACAAGGGCATCCCGCGCGACGTGCTGCGCACCGGCGACCGCGTGCGCGGCTACCTGTACGAGGTCCGCAGCGAGCCCCGCGGCCCGCAGCTGTTCATCAGCCGCGCCGCGCCGGAATTCATGATCGAGCTGTTCAAGCTCGAGGTGCCCGAGGTCGGCCAGGGCCTGGTCGAGATCAAGGCCTGCGCCCGCGACCCGGGCGACCGCGCCAAGATCGCGGTCATCGCCCACGACACCCGCACCGACCCGATCGGCGCGTGCATCGGCATGCGCGGCTCGCGCGTGCAGGCCGTGTCCAACGAGCTCAACGGCGAGCGCGTGGACATCGTGCTGTGGAACGAGAACCCGGCCAACTTCGTCATCAACGCCATGGCCCCGGCCGAGGTGCAGTCGATCATCGTCGACGAGGAGAAGCACTCGATGGACCTGGCCGTGGCCGAGGACCGGCTGGCCCAGGCCATCGGCAAGGGCGGCCAGAACGTGCGCCTGGCCAGCCGCCTGACCGGCTGGCAGCTCAACGTCATGACCCAGGACCAGGTGGCGGCTAAGTCCGAGGCCGAGCAGGCCGTGGCCCGCCAGCTGTTCATGGACAAGCTGGAGGTGGACGAGGAGATCGCCGGCATCCTGGTGGCCGAGGGCTTCAGCACGGTGGAGGAGATCGCCTACGTGCCGGTCGGCGAGCTGCTGGCCGTGGAGGGCTTCGACGAGGACATCGTCGAGGAGCTGCGCGCCCGCGCCCGCGACGCGCTGCTCAACGAGGCGCTGGCCCAGGAGGAGGAGCTGGACGGGAACCAGCCGGCCGAGGACCTGCTGGCGCTGGAGGGCATGGACGAGGCCACGGCCTACGCCCTGGCCGGCCACGGCGTGCGCACCGCCGAGGACCTGTCCGATCTGGCCGCCGACGAGGTCGCCGAGTTCGGCATCGAGGGCCTGGACGAGCAGCGCGCCGCCGCGCTGATCCTGGCCGCCCGCGCCGAGGAGATCGCCCGTCTGGAGCGCGGCGCATGAGCGCCGCCCCGGCCCGCCCGGAGCGCGGCGCATGAGCCGGCGATGAACGCCGCCCTGACCCGCTCAGGGCTTAGAATCCGCGCTTCCCTTGCTTTGGGCGGGGGGGCGCCAACCAGAGCATAGGATCCGAATGTCGCAGCAAACCACCATTCGCAAGCTCGCCGAGCTGGTCAATACCCCGGTCGAGAAGCTGCTGGAACAGCTGGCCGAGGCCGGCATGCCCTTCAGCGGCCCCGACCAGGTCGTGACCAGCACCGAGAAGATGAAGCTGCTCGGCTTCCTGCGCCGGATGCATGGCAAGGCGGACGCCCCGGCCGAGGAGATCGCCGCGCCGAAGAAGATCACCCTGGCCCGTCGCAAGGTCCAGGAGCTGACCGTCGGCGGCGGCCGCAGCAAGACCACCGTGAACGTCGAGGTGCGGCAGAAGCGCACCTACGTCAAGGCGCCCGAGGCCGCCGCGCCGGCGGCCGGCGCCGGCGGCCCGGTGGACGACGAGCGCGCCGAGGTGCTGCGCAAGCTGGAGGAATCGCGCCAGCGCAACCTGGCCGAGCAGCAGCGCCTGGCCGAGCTGGACCGCGCCCGCGCCGCCGAACTGGAGCGCAAGCGCCAGGAAGAGGAGGAGGCCCGCCGCCGCGCCGAGGAGGAGCAGCGCAGGACCGAGGAAGAGGAGCGCGCCAAGGCG
>DASRYN010000041.1:0-5808 GCA_035687185.1 Pseudoxanthomonas sp.
ATGCGGGCCGCGCGCGCCGCCGCCGCCGTTCGCGCCCGCGTCGGGCACGCGCGGCGGCGACGCACGCCGGTGCCGCCGGCGCGTCCGTTTTCGCGTCGCACAAGCCGATTTGCGCGGAACTGCGCAGCCGCCGGCGCGTCGTCCGGCAGGCGCGCGCCGCCTTCGCGCGGCGATGACGCGCCGCCGGCGGCATCGGCGCGACGGAGGCGCAAACGAAAACGCCCGCCGGGAGGCGGGCGCTTGCGCGGCGCATCGGCGGGCGGGAAGACGTCAGTCGTCCTCGCCCTCGATCAGCTCGGCGTAGTCGTCCGGCGACAGCAGCTCGGCCAGCTGGTCGGCGTCGCTGATCTCGACCACGAACAGCCAGCCTTCGCCGTACGCGTCCTCGTTGATGGTCTCCGGCTTGTCGGCCAGGTCGGCGTTGACCTCGACGATGGTGCCGCTGACCGGGCTGTAGACGTCCGAGGCGGCCTTGACCGACTCGACCACGGCCACCGCGTTGCCGGCCTCGACGCTGTCGCCCACGTTGGGCAGCTCCACGTACACCAGGTCGCCCAGCAGGCCCTGCGCGTGGTCGGAGATGCCCACGGTGACGCGCCCGTTGCCTTCGACGCGGGCCCATTCGTGGGACTTGAGGAACTTGAGGTCGCCGGGGATCTCGCTCATGACTGCTCCGCTGCTGCGGTCGGGACGGGGCGGTAGTTTAGCGGACGCGGTCGCGGCGCCGTAAACGGGCGCGGCGCGCGCGCCGTTCAGCCGAGCACGCCCGGCTGCGGCCGGCCCTCGCGCACGAACGGGTACTTCACCACGCGCACCGGCACTTCGCGGCCGCGGATGTCGACCCGCACCTGCCCCG
The DNA here is from genome assembly GCA_035687185.1 of Pseudoxanthomonas sp. Classification (GTDB taxonomy): domain Bacteria; phylum Pseudomonadota; class Gammaproteobacteria; order Xanthomonadales; family Xanthomonadaceae; genus Pseudoxanthomonas. The sequence goes on from DASRYN010000041.1 coordinate 857, forward strand.
GCTCGCCGGCCGGCACGCGCGCCAGCGCGATGGCCTTGCCCAGCGTGGGGGAGAAGGTGCCGGACAGGATCTCGCCCTCGCCGCCGCCGGCGAGCACCTTCTGCCCGTGGCGCAGCACGCCCTTCTCGTCCATCACTAGGCCGACGGTCTGCCGCGGTACGCCGGCGGCCTGCTGCGCCTCCAGCGCGGCGCGGCCGATGAAGTCGCGGCCGGCGTCCAGCACCACCGTCCAGCCCAGCCCCGCCTCCCACGGCGTGGTGGTCTCGTCCATGTCCTGGCCGTAGAGGTTCATGCCCGCCTCCAGGCGCAGGGTGTCGCGCGCGCCCAGGCCCGCCGGCTTCACGCCCGCCTCCAGCAGCGCGTTCCAGAAGGCGACCGCCTCGCCTTCCGGCAGTACCACCTCGAATCCGTCCTCGCCGGTGTAGCCGGTGCGGGCCAGGAACAGCGGCACGCCGCCGGCGGTGGCGACCTCCACCGCGGCGAAGCGGGCCAGCTTCCCGGCCGCCGCCCGGTCGGGCTCGCGCAGCAGGCCGATCACCCGCTCGCGCGCCTGCGGCCCCTGCACCGCCACCATGGCGAAGTCCGGGCGTTCGCGCGCTTCCACGCCGAAGGGCGCGGCCTGCGCGGCGATCCAGGCCAGGTCCTTGTCGCGGGTGGCGGCGTTGACCACCAGCCGGAAGAAGTCCTCGCCCAGGCAGTAGGCGATCAGGTCGTCGATCACGCCGCCGCGCTCGTCGAGCATGCAGCTGTACAGCGCCTTGCCCGGCGCCTTGAGCTTGTCCACCGAGTTGGCCAGCAGGCGGCGCAGGAACTCGCGCACGCGCGCGCCGTGCAGGTCCACCACCGTCATGTGGCTGACGTCGAACATCCCCGCCGCGCGGCGGACCAGGTGATGCTCGTCGATCTGCGAGCCGTAGTGGATGGGCATGTCCCAGCCGCCGAAGTCGACCATCTTGGCGCCGAGCGCGCGGTGGGTTTCGTTGAGGACGGTCTTGCGGGTCATGGCGGTCTCGCGGAACGGGAAACCGCCATTATCCCAGACTATTTCAGGCGGAACTTTCCCGCCGGCGCGCGCGCGCGGAGGTTCACGCGGCCTGCACCTTCAGCGTCATGCCATCCACCGCCACCACCCGGACGGGCGTGCCCGCGGGCAGGTCCGGACCCTCGACGACCCAGAACGCGTCGCCTAGCCGGATCCGCCCGCGCCCGCCGACGATGGCCTGGTCCAGCGGCGCCACCGTCCCGATGGCCTGCTCGGCGCGGCGGTTGAGCAGCGGGCGGTCGCTGGACCGCGCCGAGCGGCGGAACCACTTCCGGTAGACCTGGATGGAGACGAAGCTCAGCACGATGAAGGCCGCCACCTGCGCCAGCACCGGGATCCCCGGCACCAGCAGCACGGCCAGGAACACCACCGCGGCGGCGAAGCCCATCCACAGCATGAACGCGCCCGGGGCCAGGGTCTCGGCCGCGATCAGCACCAGCGCCAAGGCGGCCCAGGTCAGCACGTCCCAACGCATGGCTCACTCCCCCGGGCGCGGCGGCTGCGCGCGACGCGGCGCGCCGGCGGCGGCCCGCTGCTGGCCGGACAACGCCTCCCGGGCCAGCTCGGCGATGCCGGCGATCGAGCCGATCACGCCGCTGGCCTCCATCGGCATCAGCACGAACTTCTGGTTGGGCGCGGTGGCCAGTTCCTTGAACGCCTCCACGTACTTCTGCGCGACGAAGTAGTTGATGGCCTGCACGTCGCCCTCGGCGATGGCATCGGAGACCATGCGCGTGGCCTTGGCCTCGGCCTCGGCCAGGCGTTCGCGCGCCTCGGCGTCGCGGAAGGCGGCCTCCCTGCGGCCCTCGGCCTCGAGCACGGCGGCCTGCTTCTCGCCGTCGGCGCGCAGGATCTCGGACTGCCGCGAGCCCTCGGCCTCGAGGATCTGCGCGCGCTTCTCGCGCTCGGCCTTCATCTGCCGGGCCATCGCGTCGACCAGGTCGCGGGGCGGCTGGATGTCGCGGATCTCGATGCGGGTGACCTTCACCCCCCAGGGGTTGGTGGCGTGGTCGACCACGTTCAGCAGCTGGGCGTTGATGGTTTCGCGCTGGCTCAGCGATTCGTCCAGGTCCATCGAACCGATCACGGTGCGGATGTTGGTCTGCACCAGGGCGATCATCGCCACCTCGAGGTTGGCCACCTCGTAGGCGGCCTTGGCCGCGTCCAGCACCTGGAAGAACACCACGCCGTCCACCTTGACCACCGCGTTGTCCTTGGTGATCACGTCCTGGCTGGGCACGTCCAGGACCTGCTCCATCATGTTCACCTTGCGGCCGACGCCGTAGATGATGGGCACCAGGAAGTGCAGGCCCGGGTCCAGGGTGTGGGTGTACTTGCCGAAGCGCTCCACCGTCCACTCGAAGCCCTGCGGCACCATCCGCACCGTCTTGAACAGCACGACCACGCCCGCGACCAGCAGCACCGCCGCCAGGAAACTCGAAGAGAACATCCCATTCCCCCATGGCCGCCGCGCGGCCTCCGACCCACGACCGGGCCAGTATAGGCGCTCGCGGGGCGGGCGGGCCGGGACGCGGGGAGAATCGGCCCGGCGCTGCGACGCTTTTGCCGCCGCCGGCATCCACAGGGCCGTATGACCGCCGAATCGCCACTGCTCGCACCCGCCAGCTGCCTCGCCTTCGCCCCGGCCGTGCCCGCCGCCGACGCGCGGAGCGAGGCCGGCGCACCGCGCTCGGGCTTCGCCATCGAGGTGCCCGAGGCGCTGCTGGCGCGTGCGCGGCGCGGCGAGGCCGCGGCCTTCGAGCAGCTCTACCGCTGGTTCGAGCGACCGGTCTACACCCTCGCGCTGCGCCTGTGCGGCGACCGCGACGAGGCCAGCGAGGCGCTGCAGGAGACCATGCTCAAGCTGCTGCGGCGCATCGGCGAATACCGCGGCAGCGGCCCGTTCTGGGGCTGGCTGCGGCAGATCGCGATCAACGAGGCGTTGCTGCGCCTGCGCCGCGGCCGCCGCCTGGAGGACGCGCTGCCGCTGGACGGCCACGAGTTCGACGATGGCGCCGCGCCGCCGCCGGCCGCCGCCGACGCGGCACTGCTGCAGCGCGCGCTGCTCGGCCTGCCGGCCGCCACCCGCAGCGTGCTGTGGCTGTACCACGCCGAGGGCTATACCCACGAGGAGATCGCGGAACTCATGCAGCGCACCCCGAGCTTCTCCAAGTCGCAGCTGGCGCGCGGCACGCGCCGGCTGCGCGCGCTGCTGCAGGTCGAGGAGGTTCCCCATGGCTGACACCCACACGTCCCGCCGCGCGCCGGCCGACTGGCACGAGGCCTTCGCCGCCCTGCCGCTGGAGGCGCCGCCGGCCGACGGCTGGCAGCGCGTCGCCGCCACCCTGGCTCGGACGCCGCGCCGCCGCGTGCCGGCCTGGGCCATCGCCGCGGCCATCGCCTGCCTGGCCGCCGCGCCGGTGCTGTGGTGGCTGCGCACGCCGCCGCCTTCGGCGCCTCCGCCCGTGGCCGCCACCCGGTCCGCGCCCGGCCACCCGGCCACGGCCACCCGCGCGGCGGTGCCCGCCGCCACGCCTGCCGATGCCGCGGTCGCACCGGCCACGACCGTCGCCGTCGCGACGCCGGATGGCACCTCGCCGTCGCCGGCCTCCACCGCCGGCACCGTCGCCGACGGCGGAACCGACCCGGACCTGGAGCGGCTGTACGCCGAGTCGGCGCGACTGGAAGCGCTGCTGGCGCAGCTGTCGGCCGGCCTGGAATCGGGCGACGGCGTGCAGCTGGCGCTGACGTCCTCGCTGCGCGGCCGGCTGGCCGGCATCGACGCGGCCCTGGCCGACGCGGCGCTGGACGAGGACGCCCGCGCCGGCCTGTGGCACCAGCGCGTGGACGCGCTGCGCCAGCTCGCCGGCCTGGCCGCCGACCAGCGCTGGAACGCGCTCTACGGCGCCACGGCCGAGTACGCGCTGGTGCAGGTGCACTGAGCCGCCATCACCCACGACCCCGAAGCGAGACCGACATGAACACCCTCCGCAACCGCATTCCGCGCCTGGCGCCGCTGGCGCTGGCCTTCGCCGCCGCGCTGGCGCTGCCGGCCCAGGCCGCCGACGACGACGCCAGCCGCCGCAAGGCGCTGGACCAGGCACGCGCCGAACTGCAGGCCGCCGCGCGCCGGGTGGCCGAACTCTCGCGCGAGCTGGGCGCGCGCGAGGCCGCCGCCTTCGCGCCGCCGGCCGCCGACGCACGGCCGCGCCTGGGCGTGCTGCTCGGCAGCGACGACCAGGCCGGCGTGCGCATCGTCGGGGTCACGCCCGGCAGCGGCGCCGACAAGGCCGGGCTCAAGGCCGGCGACCGCCTGCTGCGCGTCCGCGGCCAGGCCATCGCCGGCGGCACCGCCGCGCAGCGCGTGGCCAGTGCCCGCGAGGCGCTGGCGCGCCTGGAACCGGGCAAGCCGGTGCGCCTGGGCTACCAGCGCGACGGCCGGCAGCACGAGGTCGAGGTCACGCCGGCGACGGTCAGGCCGCTGGTGTTCGCGCGCACCCTGGGCGGCGACGGCCGCCTGGCCGCGGTGCTCGACGCGCAGGACCTGGCGCCGCTGAAGGACCTCGGCGAGCTGGGCCCGCAGATCCGCAGCGAGGTGCTGCGCCTGGGCCGCCCGGATTGCGGCAGGGACGGGTGCGCCGCGCCGCTGCTCTCCGAGGCGCTGCGCTGGGACGGCCTGAACCTGGCGGCGCTCGACGCCCAACTGGGCCGCTACTTCGGCACCGACCGCGGCGTGCTGGTGCTCTCGCAGGGCACGCTGCCGGGGCTGCAGGCCGGCGACGTCATCCAGAAGATCGAAGGCAGGCCGGTGGCCTCGCCGCGCGATGCGCTGCGCGCCATGCGCGCGAAGAAGGCCGGCGAGCAGGCGCGCGTCACCGTGCTGCGCGATCGCGCCGCGCGCGACGTGCTG
>DASRYN010000042.1:0-2575 GCA_035687185.1 Pseudoxanthomonas sp.
CGGCCGCGGCGACGCGGCCTCCCTGGACGCGACCGTTCCGGCCGCCGTGCGCCCGGTGCCCGCCCCGGGCCGCGTCGCGCGCCGGCCGCTGTGGGCGCGCCTGCTCGGCCGCCTGGCCGACCCGTGGCTGGAGCTGAAGCTGGAACCGGCCGAGCTGCCGCAGCACGACGGCGACCCCCGCCCGGTCTGCTACGTGCTCGAGGACTACGGCCTGTCCAACGCCCTGATCCTGGACAAGGCCTGCCGCCAGGCCGGCCTGCCCTCGCCGCTGGTGCCGCTGCCGGGCGACCCGCTGGGCCGCAAGCGCGCCTACGTGGCGCTCTCCCGCCGCAACGCCAGCCCGCTGATCCCCGACCAGCGCCCGGCCGCGCGCACCCATTCCGACTCGCTGGCGCGCCTGTTGCAGGCGCACCGCGCCGACCCGGCCCTGGACGTGCGCCTGGTGCCGGTGTCGATCTTCGTCGGCCGCGCCCCCGACCGCCAGAGCGGCTGGTTCTCGGTGCTGTTCTCGGAGAACTGGGCCATCGTGGGCCGCTTCCGCCGGCTGCTGGCCATCCTGCTCAACGGCCGCGACACCCTGGTGCGCTTCGCCGAGCCGATCCCGCTGCGCGGCACCGTGGACGAGGGCCTGCCGCCCGAGCGCACCGTGCGCAAGCTGCAGCGCGTGCTGCGCGCGCACTTCCGGCGCATCCGCGCCGCGGTCATCGGCCCGGACCTGTCCACCCGCCGCCTGCTGGTGGACAAGGTGCTGGCCGCCGAGACGGTGCGCGAGGCCATCGCCGACCAGGCCCGGCGCGACGGCATCAAGCCGGCCGACGCCTGGCGCAAGGCCCACGCCTACGCCTGGGAGATCGCCGCGGACTACTCGCACCCGGTGGTGCGATCGGCCAGCTTCCTGCTGACCCCGGTGTGGAACCGCATCTACCGCGGCGTGCTGGTGCACCACCTGGAGAAGCTGAAGGAGGCCGCGCCCGGCCACGAGGTGGTCTACGTGCCCTGCCACCGCAGCCACATGGACTACCTGCTGCTGTCCTACCTGCTGTACGAACGCGGCATCGTGCCGCCGCACATCGCCGCGGGCATCAACCTCAACCTGCCGGTGGTCGGCACCATCCTGCGCAAGGGCGGCGCGTTCTTCATGCGCCGCAGCTTCCGCGGCAACCCGCTGTATTCGGCCGTGTTCACCGAGTACGTGGCGCAGCTGGTCTCCGGCGGCTACTCGCTCGAGTACTTCATCGAGGGCGGCCGCTCGCGCACCGGCCGGCTGCTGCAGCCCAAGGGCGGCATGATCGCCATGACCGTGCGCGCCTACCTGCGCCAGCCCGCGCGCCCGGTGCTGTTCCAGCCGGTGTACATCGGCTACGAGAAGCTGATGGAGGGCCGCAGCTACCTGGACGAGCTCTCCGGCAAGCCCAAGGAGAAGGAATCGATCTGGCAGCTGCTCACCGGCATCCCCAAGGTGCTGCGCTCCAACTACGGCCAGGTGGTGGTGAACTTCGGCGAGCCCATCCGCCTGGACGAGGTGCTGGCCGGGCACGCGCCGGGATGGGACGGACGCCCGCTTCCGGAGGACGAGAAGCCGGCCTGGCTGGCCGACACCGTGGAGACGCTGGCGCAGCGCATCCAGATCAACGTCAACGGCGCGGCCGACGTCAACCCGATCAACCTGCTGGCGCTGGCGCTGCTGTCCACGCCCAAGCACGCCATGGGCGAGCGCGACCTGCTGGCGCAGATCGCCCTGTCCAAGACCCTGCTGGCGGAGATGCCGTACTCGGACCGGTTCACCGTCACCCCGCATTCGCCGGCCGAGATCATCGCCCACGGCGAGGAGATCGGCGTGCTGCGGCGGGTGCCGCACCCGCTGGGCGACGTGCTCAGCGTGGACGAGGAAACGGCGGTGCTGCTGTCGTACTTCCGCAACAACGTCATCCACCTGTTCACCGCGTCCTCGTGGATCGCCTGCTGCTTCCAGCACAACCGGCGCATGAGCCGGCGCACGCTGGTGCGGCTGGGGCGCACGGTGTACCCGTTCCTGCAGGCCGAGCTGTTCCTGCCGTGGAGCGAGGACGAGTTCGCCGAGCGCATCGACCGCATCGCCGACCTGTTCGTCCGCGAGGGCCTGCTGCAGCAGAACAACGACGAGGACGGCGGCGTGCTGCAGCGCAGCCAGGGCCAGAGCGACGAGGTGTTCCGCCTGCGCGCCATCGGCCACACCCTGCAGCAGGCGTTCGAGCGCTACTACATCGCCATCTCGGTGCTGGTGAAGAACGGGCCCGGCACCCTGGGCGCGGCCGAGCTGGAAAGCCTGTGCCAGCTGGCGGCCCAGCGCCTGAGCCTGCTGTACGCGCCGGCGGCGCCGGAGTTCTTCGACAGGAGCCTGTTCCGCGGCTTCATCCAGAAGCTGCGCGAACTCAAGCTGGTGTGGCCGGACCAGAACAGCAAGCTGGTGTTCGACGAGCGCCTGGACGCGTGGGCAAAGGACGCCAAGTTCATCTTAGGCCGCGAGCTGCGACACACCATCGAGCGGGTGAGCCCGGCGGCGGCGAAGGTGGAGGCGGAAACGACCGGCGCGCCG
>DASRYN010000043.1:0-3173 GCA_035687185.1 Pseudoxanthomonas sp.
GTCGACCTCGCTGGCGGCGATGATCGGCTACCGCAACCAGAACTCGACCGGCCACATCATCACCATCGAGGACCCGATCGAGTTCGTGCACAAGCACGAGGGCTGCATCATCACCCAGCGCGAGGTCGGCATCGACACCGACAGCTGGGAGGCGGCGCTGAAGAACACCCTGCGCCAGGCGCCGGACGTGATCATGATCGGCGAGGTCCGCACCCGCGAGGGCATGGACCACGCCATCGCCTTCGCCGAGACCGGCCACCTGGTGCTGTGCACGCTGCACGCCAACAACGCCAACCAGGCGATGGACCGCATCATCAACTTCTTCCCGGAGGACCGGCGCCAGCAGCTGCTGATGGACCTGTCGCTGAACCTCAAGGCCGTGGTCGCCCAGCAGCTGGTGCCCACGCCGGACGGCAAGGGCCGGCGGGTGGCCATGGAGATCCTGCTGGGCACGCCGCTGGTGCAGGACTACATCCGCGACGGCGAGATCCACAAGCTCAAGGAAGTGATGAAGGAGTCCACCAACCTGGGCATGAAGACCTTCGACCAGAGCCTGTTCGAGCTGTACCAGGCCGGCGAGATATCCTACGAGGACGCCCTGCGCTACGCCGACTCGCAGAACGAGGTGCGCCTGCGCATCAAGCTCTCCCAGGGCGGCGACGCCCGGACCCTGGCCCAGGGACTGGACGGGGTGGAGATCTCCGAGGCGCGCTGAGCCGCGCCGGCGCCCGCCGAAGGCCGCCCCCGGGCGGCCTTCGCGTCTCAAGGGGTGGCCGGAATCGGTTTCACATGCAACCTTGATCGCGGCTGGTGTCTAATACGCGCCCCCACGCGTGCCTTCCGCCGCCTCCGCCATGAGTCTTCCCGATCCGGACCTCCGGCCCGGGCAGGAACCCCTGCCCGAGGACGGTGCGGTCGTCACCGCCGGTCCCCTGACGCCGCCCCCCGATTCCGCCGGCACCCGGGCGGGCGACCGCGCCTTCCACCATTCGCCGGCCGAGGACGTGCAGGGCATGGTCCTGGCCACGCTGGTGGCGTCGCTGGGGCTGGCGGTGTTCGCCCAGGGCGGGATCATGATCGGCGGCATGGCCGGGGTGGCCTTCCTGCTGCACTACGGACTGGGCTGGAACTTCGGCCTGGTGTTCGTGCTGGCCAACCTGCCGTTCTACTGGATCGCGGTGCGGCGCATGGGCTGGGAGTTCACCCTCAAGACCTTCCTGGCGGTGGGTGCCTGCGGCCTGCTCACCGACCTGCTGCCGCGCTGGGCCGGCTACGCCTACATGGACACGCTGTACTCGGCGCTGGTGGGCGGGGCGCTGTGCGGACTGGGCATCCTGTTCTTCATCCGCCACCGCGCCAGCTTGGGCGGCGTGGGCATCCTGGCCGTCTACCTGCAGCGCGAACGCGGCTGGAGCGCGGGCAAGGTGCAGCTGGCCTTCGACGCGGTGCTGATGTGCGCGGCCTTCCTGGTGCTGGCGCCGTCCAAGGTGCTGTATTCGGCGCTGGGCTCGCTGGTGCTCAGCCTGGTGCTGATGTTCAACCACCGGCCCAACCGTTACATGGGCGTCTGAGCGCGGTCCACCGCCAGCCGGCGGTACAGCGCCTGGGCGTCGAACGGCGCCTTCACCTTGGCGTCGTTGTCGAAGTAGCAGTAGACGTCGCGGCGGGTGCGCCGCGGCGGGGGGGCGTCGAGGAACTTCTCCGCGTCGTCCGGCTCGCCGCCGTCGGCCCAGTGGCGGATGCGGTCGGCCCAGCGGTCCAGCGCGGCATCGGAGTAGCCGCTGGTGTACAGCACCTGGTCGCCGTGCAGGCGCAGGTAGACGAAATCGGCGGTCACGTCCTCGGCGTAGGGGAAGCGCCCGGCGCTGTCGGCCACCACCAGCGCCACCCGGTGCCGGCGCAGCAGGCGCACGAAGCCGGGGTCGCGGAAGCTGTCGTGGCGCACCTCCAGCGCGTGCCGCAGCGGCCGGCAGGGCTGCCGCGGCAGGGCCACGCGCCCGGCCATGCGGCCGCGCTCGTGGCGCCGGGCCAGGGCCAGGGCGGCGTCGGTGTCGCGCGGCAGCAGGGCCAGGAAGGCGTCCAGCAGGTCCGGGTCGTATCGCAGGTTCGGCGGCAGCTGCCACAGCATCGGACCCAGCCGCTCGCCCAGCTGCAGCACCCCCGAGGCCAGGAAGTTGGCCAGCGCCGGGGCGGCCCCGCGCAGGCGCAGGATGTGGGTGATGTAGCGCGGTCCCTTCACCGCGAACACGAAGCCGTCGGGGGTTTGCCCGCGCCAGTGCGTCCAGTTGCCCGGCGGCTGCAGCGAGTAGAACGAGCCGTTGATCTCGATGCTGGCGAAGCAGCGCGAGGCGTAGTCCAGCTCGCAGCGCTGCGGCAGGCCTTCGGGATAGAACACCCCGCGCCAGGGCGCGTAGCGCCAGCCGGAGATGCCGATGCGGATGGCCATGCCGCGCATGGTCGGGCCGGCGGCGGCACGGCCGGGTGAAAGCCGCGCGGGCGCACGGCGCGCCGCCGCCCCGGAGGCTAGAATGCGCGCATGTCCGCAAGCACCGATACCCTGGCCGGCCAGCTGCTGGTCGCGCTGCCGGCCCTGGCCGACCCCAGCTTCGCCCGCACCGTCGCCCTGATCTGCCAGCACGACGAGGCCGGCGCGATGGGCGTGGTGGTCAACCGTACCTCCGAATACACCCTGGGCCAGGTGCTGTCGCAAATGGGCATCGGCAGCGGCGACGAGGCGCTGTGCGCGCAGGCCGTGCTGCACGGCGGGCCGGTGCACCAGGAGCGCGGCTTCGTCATCCACGACGGCGGCCCGCGCTGGGATTCCAGCCTGCAGGTCGCCGAGGGCCTGTGCCTGACCACCTCGCGCGACATCCTCGAGGCGATGGCCGCCGGCGAGGGCCCGGCGCACGCGCGCTGGCGGTGGTGGACGTCCATGCCGCCGGCCCCGACTGGCCGGCGCTGGACCGCCTGCACGCGCAGTGGCGGCCGCGCGGGCTGGTGGTCGGCGACCCGATGACCCTGGACGGCGGCGACCAGCCCATCCGCCGCCGCGCCCGCGCCTTCGCCCGCGAACTGCGCGACCGCTACGCGCTGCCGGTGGCGATGGTCGACGAGCGCTCCAGCTCGGTCGAGGCCGCGCAGCGCTTCGCCCGCGAGCGCGCCGCCGGCAACCG
>DASRYN010000044.1:0-5893 GCA_035687185.1 Pseudoxanthomonas sp.
CCGTCTCCGGCCCGGGCAGCGGCGCGTCGCCGCGCGCGTCGCCGAGCAGCGGCGCGTCCCAGCGGCTGCCGTCGTGGGCCAGCAGCGCGTACAGCGCCGGCGGCAGGTGCGCGCGCAGCCGCCACAGTTGCAGCTCGCGCCGGTTGCGCGCGTCCTGCAGGTCGAAATACATGGCGTAGCCGGCCAGTGCCGAGTCGGCCACGGCCCACGGCCGCGGCGGCTGCCGCAGCAGCAGGTAGGGCCAGGGCCGCGTGCGCAGCGCGGCCAGTCCCGCATTGGCGCCCTCGGCGTAGGCCTGCAGCTGCGGCAGGCGTTGCCCGGCGAACGCGTCGAGGCCGGCCTCGACCCGGGCGCGGATGCGGTGCGCGCGGTGGCGGCGGTCGGCCTCCAGCGCGACCGGCCCGAACAGCCCGGCCAGTTCGCCGGCGGCCGTGCGCCGCATCAGGTCCATCTCGAAGTAGCGCTCCTGCGCGTGGACGAAGCCCAGCGCGCGCGCCGCGTCGGCCTCGCTGGCCGCGTCGATGGTGACCACGCCCAGTGCGTCGCGCCGGACCGACGCCGGCGCCTCCAGCCCGGCCATGGCCACTTCCCCGTCCAGGGCGGGCAGGCTGCCGCGGAGCAGCCACCAGGCCAGCAGCAGCGCGGCGGCGGCCAGCAGCAGCGCCAGCAGCAGGGCGCGGCGGATCCATCGGAGCATCGGCTTCCCCTCGTGCGGCGTGGCCGGCCGATTATCCACGGCCTGCGGCGCGGCGGCTCGCGCAGGCGCGACTGCGGTTGAGAGTGATTCCGATTGGAACATCGCCGCGGCCGATCCGGCACACTGGCGCCCGTTCTTCCTCCAGGAGCCTGCAATGGACGGCCATCCCGACGTCATCGAGTGCCTCAGGGAACTGCTGCGCGGCGAGCTGGCCGCGCGCGACCAGTACTTCCTGCACTCGCGCCGCTACGAGGACCTGGGGCTCAGGGCGCTGTACCGCCGCATCGACCACGAGATGCAGGAAGAGACCGAGCACGCCGACGCCATCCTGCGGCGGCTGCTGTTCCTGGGCGGCGAACCGGACATGCGGCCGCTTCCGTTCACGCCCGGCCGCACGGTGGAGGAGATGCTGCGGCGCGACCTGGAGGTCGAGTACGCGGTGCGCGCCAACCTGGCCGCGGCGATGAAGCTGTGCGAGCAGCGGGGCGACTACGTCACCCGCGAGATGCTGCTGGCGCAGCTGAAGGACACCGAGGAGGACCACGCCTGGTGGCTGGAACAGCAGCTCTCGCTGATCGCGCGCATCGGCCTGGAGAACTACCAGCTGTCCAAGCTCGACGACGACGGCGGCCCGGCGCACGGCTGAGACATCCCCTCGCAGGAGCCGGCCTCGCCGGCGACCGTGGAGGCGGACGCATCCCGGCGGCCGGTTTCCGGCGGCGCCCTTGGCGGTCGCCGGCGAGGCCGGCTGCTACAGGCGCGTCAGGCGGTAGACCGCGGTGGACAGTGCCGTGACCCCGTCGGCCTGGAAGCGCGGTTCCTGGGCCAGGATGTCGCGCCGCTCCAGCAGCGCGATCTCCCATGCCGGCGCGAACAGCGCCCGCACCTCGTCCTCCGGCACCGGGAAGGGCGGACCGTCCATTTCCGCCTGCGGGTACTCCAGCGTGATCAGCAGCCCGCGGCAGCCGGCGGGCAGGCGGCCGTAGACCTCGGACGCGTAGCGGCGGCGCAGCCCGGTCGGCAGCGCGATCAGCGCCGCGCGATCGTACACCGCGTCCATCGACGCCAGGGTGGCGGCCGACAGCGCGAACACGTCGCCGCGGACCAGGTCGATCGGCCCGGCGCGGTGGTGCACGCCGTCGCCGTCGCGGGCCACCTCGGGTTCCAGTCCGGCCTCGGCGAAGAATGCATCCACCGCCAGCGGCGAAAGCTCGCAGCCGAGCACGCGGTGGCCCTGCGCCGCCAGCCAGTGCATGTCCAGCGTCTTGCCGGCCAGGGGCACGAACACCCGGCCCTGCGAGGGCACGCCCAGCGCGGCCCAGTGCCGCTGCAGCAGCGGCATCACCTCGCCGCGGTGGAAGCCGATGCGGCCCTCCTCCCAGCGCTGCAGCCAGAACCCGGGTTCCATCGCGTCCCTCCCGGCCGCGTCACTCGACGTGCAGCCCGTCCACCTTCTGCCAGCCGCGCGGGAGCAGCCCGCCGCGGGTGGCGCGCGCGCCCAGGTACTCGTCCAGCTCGCGGAACGACAGCGACATGGTGCGCTGGCCGCTCCGCACCTGCAGCGCCTGGCCCGGCGAGACCGCGGCGATGGCGACCACGCGTTCGGTGCCGAGCTTGGCCTTGGGGATGTCGATCAGCTTGTTGCCCTTGCCCTTGTCCAGCTCCGGCAGTTCGTTGGCGGGGATGGCCAGCAGGTGCCCGGCGCTGGTGACGGCGACGATGCGGTCGGACTCGACGCCGGCCAGCGCCGCCGGCTGCAGCACGCGCGCGCCCGGCGTCAGGTTCAGCAGCGCCTTGCCGGCCTTGTTGCGTCCGGTGAGGTTCTCGAAGCGGGTGACGAAGCCGTAGCCGTGCGAGGTGGCCAGCACGAAGCGGGCCTCGGCCTCGCCGCTGGCCAGCGCCTGGAACGCCGCGCCCGGCGCGGGCGCGAAGCGGCCGGTCAGCGGCTCGCCGTTGCCGCGCGCCGAGGGCAGGCCGTGCGCGACGGTGGAATAGCTGCGGCCCTGCGAATCCAGGAACGCCACCTGCCAGGTGCTGCGGCTGCGCACCGCGGCCAGCAGGCCGTCGCCCTCGCGGTAGGACAGCCCCGCCGCGTCCACGTCGTGGCCCTTGGCCGCGCGCACCCAGCCCTTCTCCGACAGCACCACCGTCACCGGCTCGCTGGGCACCAGCTCGGTCTCGTCGATGGCCTGCGCGGCCTCGCGTTGCACCAGCGGCGAGCGGCGGGCGTCGCCGAACTTCTTCGCGTCGGCCAGCAGTTCGTCCTTGACCAGCTTCTTCAGCTTTGCCTTGCTGCCCAGGGTGGCGACGATGCGCTCCAGTTCCCTGGCCAGTTCCTCCTGCTCGCCGCGGATCTTCATCTCCTCCAGCCGCGCCAGCTGGCGCAGGCGGGTCTCGAGGATGTAGTCGGCCTGTTCCTCGGTCAGGCCGAAGCGCGCGATCAGCGCCGGCTTCGGCTCGTCCTCGGTGCGGATGATGCGGATCACCTCGTCCAGGTTGAGGAAGGCCACCAGCAGGCCTTCCAGCAGGTGCAGGCGCCGCTCGACCTTCTCCTGGCGGTGCTTGAGCCGGCGCACCACGGTGTCGGTGCGGAAGGCCAGCCATTCCTCGAGCAGGGTCCGCAGGTTCTTCACCGCCGGCCGGCCGTCCAGGCCGATGACGTTGAGGTTGATGCGGTAGCTCTTCTCCAGGTCGGTGGTGGCGAACAGGTGGCCCATCAGCTGTTCCCCGTCCACGCGGTTGGAGCGCGGCACCAGCACCACCCGCACCGGGTTGGCGTGGTCGGACTCGTCGCGGATGTCCTCCAGCCACGGCAGCTTCTTGGCGCGCATCTGCGCGGCGATCTGCTCGATCACCTTGGACGGGGACACCTGGTAGGGCAGGGCGGTGACGACGAAGTTGCCGGCTTCCTTCTGCCAGGTGGCGCGGGCGCGCACGCTGCCGGTGCCGGTCTCGTACATGGCGCGCAGCTCGGCCGGCGGGGTGATGATCTCGGCGCTGGTCGGGTAGTCGGGGCCGCGCACGTGTTCGCACAGGTCGGCCACGCTGGCGTCCGGGTCGTCGAGCAGGCGCACGCAGGCGCTGACGATCTCGCCCAGGTTGTGCGGCGGGATGTCGGTGGCCATGCCGACCGCGATGCCGGTGGTGCCGTTGAGCAGCAGGTGCGGCAGCCGCGCCGGCAGCCAGCTGGGCTCCTCCAGGGTGCCGTCGAAGTTGGGCGTCCAGTCCACCGTGCCCTGGCCCAGCTCGCCCAGCAGCACCTCGGCGATGGGCGTGAGCTTGGCCTCGGTGTAGCGCATGGCCGCGAAGCTCTTGGGGTCGTCCGGCGAGCCGAAGTTGCCCTGGCCCTCGATCAGCGGGTAGCGGTAGCTGAACGGCTGCGCCATCAGCACCAGCGCCTCGTAGCAGGCCGAGTCGCCGTGCGGGTGGAACTTGCCGATCACGTCGCCCACGGTGCGCGCGGACTTCTTCGGCTTGGCGGCCGCGTTCAGCCCCAGCTCGCTCATGGCGTAGACGATGCGCCGCTGCACCGGCTTGAGCCCGTCGCCCAGGAACGGCAGGGCGCGGTCCAGCACCACGTACATCGAGTAGTCCAGGTAGGCGCGCTCGGCGTACTCGCGCAGCGGGATCTGTTCGAAGCCGTGGAAGGCGGGGCGGATGGCGTCTTCGGTCATGCGGCGGGCGGAACGGAAAGGCGGAAGCGGCGATTCTACCCGGCTTCCGCGCCGGTCCCGCCCGGCGTGGCGCCGCGGCCGGCCTTGGGGCCGGCGCGGCCGGGCGCCGGGCGGGGGCTCACGGAACGTGGATTCGGGCCATGCCAAGGTCGGCGTCCCGTTCCTGCCGCGACCGCATGTTCGAGATCAACCTGCTGACGCTCAACGTGCACAAGGGGTTCAGCGCCTCGGGCCGCCGCTTCGTGCTGCCCGGGCTGCGCGAGGCGGTGCGCCGGGTGGGCGCCGACCTGGTGTTCCTGCAGGAGGTGCTGGGCGTGCACCAGCGGCATGCCCGGCGCGCGGACTGGCCCGCCGTGCCGCAGTACGAATACCTCGCCGACACGCTCTGGACGCAGTACGCCTACGGCCGCAACGCCGCCTATCCCGACGGCCACCACGGCAACGCGCTGCTGTCGCGCTACCCGATCCTGCGGCAGGAGAACCGCGACGCCACCGTGGGCGCCAGCGAGAAGCGCGGCCTGCTGCACTGCGTGCTGGAGGTGCCCGGGCGCGGCCTGGAGGTGCATGCCATCTGCGTGCATCTCGGCCTGCGCGAGGCGCACCGGCGCCGCCAGGTGGAGCTGCTGTGCGGCATGGTCGAGCGCGAGATCCCCGCGTCGGCGCCGCTGGTAGTGGCGGGCGACTTCAACGACTGGCGCGGCGCGGCGCACCGGCTGCTGCACCGTTGCGGCCTGCGCGAGGCGTTCGCCGAGGCGTCCGGGCGGCTGGCGCGCACCTTCCCGGCGCGCTGGCCGCTGCTGCCGCTGGACCGCATCTACGTGCGCGGCGCGCGCATCGGCCGCGCGCAGGTGCTGGCGCGGCCGCCCTGGTCGCGGCTGTCCGACCACGCTGCGCTGGCGGCCACCATCGCCGTGGCCGGGGGTGCGCCATGAGCCGCCCCGGGGACGGCCTGCCGGGCTGGTGCGGCGGCAACGCGGTGGAGCTGCTGGAGAACGGCGAGGCGTTCTTCCCGCGGGTGTTCGAGGCGATCGAGGCGGCGCGCGAGGAAATCCTGCTGGAGACCTTCATCCTGTTCGAGGACCGGGTGGGATGCGAACTGCAGCGGCGCCTGGTGGCCGCCGCGCGACGCGGCGTGCGCGTGGAGGCCACCGTGGACGGCTACGGCTCGCCGTCGTTCTCGCCCGGCTTCCTGGCCGAACTGGCCGGAGCGGGCGTGCGCCTGCACGTGTTCGATCCGCACCGGCCGCTGCTGGGCCTGCGCCTGCACATCTTCCGCCGCCTGCACCGCAAGCTGCTGGTGGTGGACGGGCGGCTGGCCTTCGTCGGCGGGATCAACTATTCGGCCGACCACCTGGGTGACTTCGGTCCGGAGTCCAAGCAGGACTACGCGGTGGCGGTGCGCGGGCCGGTGGTGGAGGACATCCACGCCTTCATGCGCTCGCGGCTGGACCGCGACGGCGCGCGCGAATGGGTGCGGCGGCTGCGCGTGCGCACCGAGGAGCCGGTGCGCGAGGCGCAGGCC
>DASRYN010000045.1:0-4211 GCA_035687185.1 Pseudoxanthomonas sp.
GACGGACCACCGCCGCCCGCGCGTCCCGCGGCTAGCCCTCCGCCGCGTCCAGCGCCTGCGCCAGGCGCTCGACCGCCACCACCTCCATGCCCTTGAAGGCGCCGGACCGGGGCGCGTTGCCCTTGGGCACGATCGCGCGGCGGAAGCCGTGCGTGGCCGCCTCGCGCAGGCGCTCCTCGCCGTTGGGCACGGGGCGGATCTCCCCCGACAGGCCCACCTCGCCGAAGGCGACGGTCTTCTCCGGCAACGGCCGGTCGCGCAGCGAGGACAGCACCGCCAGCAGCATGGCCAGCCGGTTCTGCTCCAGGCCCACGGCCACGCGCCGCGGGTTGGACAGCGGCGAGGAATCCACCAGCGCCTGCACTTCCACCAGCAGCGGCCGCGTGCCCTCGCGCGTGACCATCACGCAGCTGCCCGGCTGCTGCGCGCTGCCGGACAGGAAGATGGCCGAGGGGTTGGGCACTTCCTTCAGCCCCTTGTCGCCCATGGCGAACACGCCCAGCTCGTTGACCGCGCCGAAGCGGTTCTTGAACGCGCGCAGCACGCGGAAGCGGCTGCCGCTCTCGCCCTCGAAGTAGAGCACCGCGTCGACCATGTGCTCGAGCACGCGCGGGCCGGCGATGCCGCCCTCCTTGGTGACGTGGCCGACGAGGAACACCGCGGTGCCGGTCTCCTTGGCGTAGCGCACCAGCCGCGCGGCGCTTTCGCGCACCTGGCTGACCGAGCCGGGCGCGGCGGTGAGCGACTCGGTCCACAGCGTCTGCACCGAGTCGGCCACGATCAGCTTCGGGCGCGCGGCCGCGGCGTGCTGGAGGATGCTCTCCACGCCGGTCTCGGCCAGCGCCTGCAGGCCGTCCAGCGGCAGGTCCAGCCGCACCGCGCGGCCGGCCACCTGCGCCAGCGACTCCTCGCCGGTGACGTAGAGCGCCGGCAGCCGGCCGGCCATGCTCGCCAGCGCCTGCAACAGCAGCGTGGACTTGCCGATGCCCGGGTCGCCGCCGACCAGCACCACCGCACCTTCGACCAGCCCGCCGCCGAGCACGCGGTCCAGTTCGCCGATGCCGGTGGACACCCGCACCTCGCCGGCCTGGCCGACGTCCTTGAGCGCGGTGATGCGCGGCGCCTCGGCGCGGCCGGCCCAGCCGCCGCGGCGGGCCGCCGCGGGGCCTTCCGCCGCCGGCTCCACCGCCAGCTGGGCCAGGGTGTTCCACGCGCCGCACTCGCCGCACTGGCCCTGCCACTTGCTGTACTCGGCGCCGCATTCGCCGCAGACGTAAACCGTGCGCGCCTTGGCAGTTTTCGCCATCGGTCGGTGTTTCCCGGAAGACTGGACCGGCAGGATACCGAAGGCCGTCGCAGGCCGAGAGACCGCGCCGGCGGATCCGGCTTCAGAATGGCCGCCGCTGGCCGATCCCACTCTCGAGTCCAGGATTGCAGCCATGTACGGCAGCTACCACCCTCTCCTCGTCGCTTGCTCGCTGCTGATCGCGATCCTGGCTTCCTACACCGCGCTGCACATGGCCGGCCACGTGACCGCGGCCGAACGCCGGCTGGCGCGCTGGTGGCTGGCCGGCGGCGCCTGCGCCATGGGGCTGGGCATCTGGTCGATGCACTTCGTGGGCATGCTGGCGTTCCAGCTGCCGATCCCGCTGGGCTACGACCTGGCCATCACCCTGTACTCGATGCTGGCGGCGGTGGCGTCCTCGGCGTTCGCCCTGTGGCTGGTGTCGCGGCACCGGATGCCGTGGCCGCACTGGGTCGCCGGGTCGGTGCTGATGGGCGGCGGCATCGCCCTGATGCACTACATCGGCATGGCCGCGCTGCGCATGCAGCCGTCCATCGACTACGACGCGGCCTGGTTCGCGGCGTCGATCCTGATCGCCATCAGCGCCTCGGGCGCGGCGCTGTGGATCGCGTTCCGCCTGCGTTCCGGGCAACGCCGCCACCGCATGGCGCGCATCGCCGCGGCGGTGGTCATGGGCCTGGCCATCGTCGGCATGCACTACACCGGCATGGCGGCGGCGCGGTTCGCGCCCGATGCCGTGTGCGGCGCCGCCAGGGGCGGCGGTCTGCCGGCCGAATGGCTGGCCATCCTGGTGATCGTGGTCACCGTCGCCATCATCGGCATCACCCTGGTGGTGTCCGTGCTGGACCGCCAGCTGCAGATCCGCACCTCGCGCCTGGCCGACTCGCTGGCGCAGGCCAACAACGACCTGGTGCTGGCGGCCATGCACGATCCGCTGACCCGCCTGCCAAACCGCATGCTGCTGCAGGACCGCATCCGCAGCGCGATCGACGCCTCGCAACGCGAGGGCCGGCTGTTCGTGCTGATGTTCATGGACCTGGACGGGTTCAAGACGGTCAACGACGCCTACGGCCACCAGCAGGGCGACGCGCTGCTGGTGGAGGTCGCCCGCCGCGTCCGCGGGCTGCTGCGCGGCCACGACACCCTGGCGCGGCTGGGCGGCGACGAGTTCGTGCTGGTGGTGCAGGTCGAGGCCGAAGCGGACGCCGCGGCGCTGGCGCGCGGCATCCTGGACCAGGTGGCCCGGCCGGTGCGGGTGGACGACCTGGAGCTGCACGTCACCGCCAGCATCGGCATCGCGGTGCACCCGCGCGACGGCGACGGCGAGCGCGAGCTGATCGGCCACGCCGACGCGGCCATGTACCACGCCAAGGAGGCCGGCCGGAACGCCTACGCCTTCTTCGACCCGTCCATGAACTCGGCCACGCGCCGCCAGCTGACCCTGCTCACCGACCTGCGGCGCGCCATCGAGCTGGGCCAGTTCACGCTGTACTACCAGCCCAAGTTCTTCGCCTCGGACTACACCATGGCCGGCGCCGAGGCACTGCTGCGCTGGCGCCACCCCGAACTGGGCCTGCTGCCGCCCGACGAGTTCGTCGCCCTGGCCGAGCGCGCCGGCCTGGTCGCCGCCATCGGCGAATGGGTCATCGACGAGGCCTGCGCGCAGCTGCGCCGCTGGCACGACGCCGGCTACCGCCACTGGACCATGGCGGTGAACCTGTCGCCGGCGCAGTTCGCCGCGCCCTCGCTGCCGGCCGCCGTCCAGGGCGCGCTGGAGCGCCACGGCATCGCGCCCGCGCAGCTGACGCTGGAGATCACCGAGAGCGTGGCCATGCGCAACGTCGAGGCCAGCCTGGCGATCATGTACGCGCTGGCGCGGCTGGGCGTGCGCCTGTCCATCGACGACTTCGGCACCGGCTATTCCAGCCTGCTCTACCTCAAGCGCCTGCCGGCCGACGAACTGAAGATCGACCGGGGCTTCGTGCGCGACCTGCCCGCCGATGGCGAGGCGGCGGCGATCGTCGCCGCCATCGTTGCCCTGGGCAAGGCGCTGAACCTGAAGGTGGTGGCCGAGGGCGTGGAGACGGCCAGCCAGCGGCACACCCTCAGCGGGATGGGCTGCGACTTCCTGCAGGGCTACCTGTTCGGCCGGCCGATGCCGGCGGACCGGCTGCTGGACGCGGTGCGCCGCGTCCGC
The DNA here is from genome assembly GCA_035687185.1 of Pseudoxanthomonas sp. Taxonomy (GTDB): domain Bacteria; phylum Pseudomonadota; class Gammaproteobacteria; order Xanthomonadales; family Xanthomonadaceae; genus Pseudoxanthomonas. Next base: position 3,504 of record DASRYN010000045.1, read on the forward strand.
GGCATGCACCGCCCGCCGACCGCCGCGGGCTCCTGAACGAAAACGCCCGGCCTTGCGGCCGGGCGCCTCGGCGAAGCGCGTGCCGCGCTCCGCGAACCTGGTGCCGGAAATAGGATTCGAACCTACGACCTACGCATTACGAATGCGCCGCTCTACCAACTGAGCTATTCCGGCAGGCCGGACGCCGAAGCGGCCGGGGGCGGGATTCTAACCGGTCCGGCGGCGCGCAGGCCAGCGGGGCGCTGACGCTCTGCCAAGAACTCTCGATCGCCGCAACGCTCTGCCACGAGCTGACCGAAACAGTATGGACCGGAGCGACATGCGCCGAACCCCGCGGGCGGAATCGCTGCCCGGCCACCCTGCGACGGCTGCGCGAGCCCGGGCCGCCGGGGCGGGCCGAACCGGCGCGCCGGCTCAGCCGACCAGTTGCAGCCGCAGTTCCTTGGGCAGGGCGAAAACCATGTTCTCCGGCTCGCCTTCCAGCTCGCCCACGGTCTCGGCGCCCAGCTCGCGCAGGCGGTCGAGGACGCCGTCGACCAGCACCTGCGGCGCGGAGGCACCGGCCGTCACGCCCACGCGACGCTTGCCGTGCACCCAGGCCGGGTCGATCTCGTGCGCGCCGTCGATCAGGTAGGACTCCACGCCCTCGCGCCGCGCCAGCTCGGCCAGGCGGTTGGAGTTGGAGCTGTTGGGCGAGCCGACCACCAG
>DASRYN010000046.1:0-7105 GCA_035687185.1 Pseudoxanthomonas sp.
GGGCTGCCGCGCCGAGTTCCGTCCCGCCGTGGCCGCCGCCAGCGTGCAGCGCCAGGTAGTCCGCTGCGAATCCAGCGGCCGCCAGCGCAGCTGCGCGGTGAGCCTGCGCGGCGCCCCCGTGCGCCTGCTGCGCCAGCTTTCGGCCTGGCCGTGCAGGCGCGGCGAAACCTGGGGCGTGGGCCGCAACGAAGTGTGGGTCTCGCGCGGGTGCAAGGGCGAATTCGAGGTCGGCGACCGCGACGGGGGCTTCCCGCCCGGCGCGCGCCTGCTGACCTGCGAGTCCAGGGACCGCATCCGCCGCTATTGCGGGGCGACCATCGAGCGCGAGGCGCGCCTGCAGCGGCAGCTGTCGGGCACGCCCTGCGAGCAGGGCCGCAACTGGGGCTGGGACGCGGACGGCGTCTGGGTGGACAAGGGCTGCCGGGCCGAGTTCCGGGTCGAGTAGCCGTCGCCGCGACAGCGGGCGTTGCGCGCGCGCCGGCTAGAATGGCGCCATGAACGCCAGCCTCGACTTCGACCGCTACGACCACATCCGCCCGATCCTGTGGACCGGCCAGGCGCTGGAGCTGCTGGACCAGCGCAAGCTTCCGTTCGCGGTCGAGCACGTGGCCTGCCACGACAGCGACGCGGTCGCCCAGGCGATCCGCGACCTCACCGTGCGCGGCGCTCCGGCCATCGGCATCGCTGCGGCCTGGGGCGTGGTCCTGGCCGGGCGCACGGTCGAGGCCGCCGACGGCGCCGGCGCGCTGCAGCAGCTGGAGCCGGCCTTGCAGCGGCTCAACGCCGCGCGCCCGACCGCGGTCAACCTGGCCTGGGCGCTGGCGCGGATGCGCCGCGCGCTGGCCGCCGCCGGCGCCGACTGGCAGCCGGTGCTCGAGCGCGAGGCCCAGGCGATCGCCGACGAGGACCTGGCCGCGAACCGCCACATGGGCGCCCTCGGCGCGGCCCTGATCGAGCCGGGCAGCGGCGTGCTGACCCACTGCAACACCGGCTCGCTGGCCACCGCCGGCTTCGGCACCGCGCTGGGCGTGATCCGCGCCGGCATGGCCGAGGGCCGCATCGCCCGGGTATTCGCGGGCGAGACCCGCCCGTGGCTGCAGGGCGCGCGCCTGACCGTGTGGGAGCTGCAGCAGGACGGCATCGACGCCACCCTGATCGCCGATTCGGCCGCCGCCCACCTGATGAAGGGCGGGGCGGTGCAGTGGGTGATCGTCGGCGCCGACCGCATCTGCGCCAACGGCGACACCGCCAACAAGATCGGTACCTACCAGCTGGCCATCGCCGCGCGCCACCACGGGGTGCGGTTCATGGTGGTGGCGCCGTCCTCCACCGTGGACCTGGACACCCCGGACGGGGCCGCCATCGAGATCGAGCAGCGCGACCCGGGCGAGTTGTTCGGCGTCGGCGGCGTGCGCACCGTGGCCGATGGCATCGCCGCGTGGAATCCGGTCTTCGACGTCACCCCGGCGGACCTGATCGACGCCATCGTCACCGAGAAGGGCGTGGTCGAGCGCCCGGACGCGGTGAAGATGCGGGCGCTGTTCGGCGGCTGAAGCCGGGCCGGGATGCCGCGCTGCGGCGTTCCGGCACGATGCCTGCCGCCGCTCATGTCCCCCGGTCCTGGCTTGCAGCCAGGATCTCCTCCTTCACTTCCCGTTGGCAGGCATCGCACCGGAACGCTTCGACCCGGCGGTCGCTCCCACCTGGGCAAGCCACGCGAGGGCGGTGTCAGCCCTTGCGTGCCAGCCGCCAGATCGCCACCGCGCTGAACAGCACGGTGAACCCGACCATGCCGCCCACGGCGCTCAGCACCGGCTCGAACTGCAGCTTCTGCACGCCGCCGGCGTGCATGGCCAGCTGGCCGACATGGAACTGCGGCCATACCGGTACCTGCCAGTACATCGACGGTGGCAAGGGGAAGAACATCCCCGAGAGGTAGCAGCCGGGCAGGTAGACGAGGTTGGCGTAGCCGGGTGCGGCGCTGCCGCGGAACAGGGTGCCGATCATCAGGCCCATCGCGCAGAACGGGATGGCGCCGGCGAGCAGGGCCGCGCTCATCGCGGCGATGCGCACCGGCTCCAGCGGCAGCCGGCCGGCGGCCAGGGCCGCGGCCAGGATGGGCAGGTAGCCGATCGCGCCGAAGGCCAGGCCGCAGGCGATCTTGGCCACCAGCCAGGACCCGGTCGGCGCGGGCTGGGCGCGCTTGAGCCGCAGCATGCCCATCTCGCGCTCCATCGCCAGCGAGGCGCCTATGCCGAACAGCGCCGGCATGCTCACCGCCATCACCGAGAACGCGCAGAACAGGAACAGCGCGGTGACCGGATCCTTGGCCGTGGCCTCGCCCGTGACCACCAGCGCGATCAGCGCATAAAAGGCCACCGGCATGACCAGGGTCGGCAAGGCCAGCCCCGGGTTGCGCAGCAGGCGCAGGGCCTCGCAGCGGATCTCCTCGAGGTAGGCGGCGGCGATCCGCCGCGGCGAAAGTGCCGTCGCGGCGGGGCGGTCCAGGGTCCTGGCGTTCATGCGGCCTCCCGGGTGAGTGCGTCGAATGCTTCGTCGAGCCCGGCCTGGCGGACTTCCAGGCGGGCGAGGGTGGGATCCTCGGCCAGAAGGCGGCGGACCACCGCCTCGGCATCCTGCGCGGTCAGGTGCAGGCGGTCGCCGTCGGAGCGGGCGTCGAATACGCCCGGCCAGGCGCCGACCTGGGCGACGGTGAGCCGGGATTCGCAGCTGATCCGGCGTCGTGCCACCAGCGCGCGCATCTCGTCCACGCTGCCGGAGGCGACCAGCCGGCCCCGCGCGATCACCGCGACCCGGTCGGCCAGCGCTTCGGCCTCCTCCAGGTAGTGCGTGGTCAGCACCACCGAGCAGCCGGCCGCGAGCAGGCCGCGGATGCTGGCCCACAAAGCCTGGCGCGCCTGCACGTCCAGGCCCACTGTGGGTTCGTCGAGGAACAGCACCCGCGGCTGGCCGCAGAGGGCCACCGCGAACTGGGCCAGGCGCTTCTGCCCGCCGGACAGCTTGCCGTAGGCGCGGTCGGCGAACCCGGCGATGCCGGCGCGGCGCAGGGTTTCCTCGACGGACAGGGGGTCGGGGTAGTAGCTGGAAGCCAGCCGCACCAGATCGCGCGGGCTCAGTTCGCGCGGCAGTTCCACGTCCTGCAGCATCGCGCCCAGGCCCTGCCGGCGCGCGCTTTCCTGCGGTGGGCCGCCCAGCAGCGCGACCTCGCCGGCGTCGGCTTCGAGCAAACCCAGCCACAGGGCGATGGCGGTGGACTTGCCGGCGCCGTTGGGTCCGAGCACGGCCAGCAGTTCGCCGGCGTGCAGTTGCAGGTCGATCCGGTCCAGCGCGGTGACGCCGGCAAAGCGGCGGGTGACGCCGCGCAGTTCGGCCACGGGCAGGCCGTCGCCGTGGCCGCCGCGCGGCGGCAGGGGCGAGGACGGCGAGGGCGGCACCGGCGCAGGTGCCGGCGCGGAGCCGCGGCCACGCGGGTACCTGCGGCCATTGAGCAGCCGGCCGACGACCGTCGGCCGCACCAGCCCGTGGTAGCTGGCGAACAGCACGGCCAGGCTCACCACCAGGATCAGCGGGAACTTGATGCCCCAGGAGAGCGGCCAGTGGCCCATCCACACCTGCAGCGCCACCACCAGCGGCAGGTGCGCCAGGTACACCCAGTACGAGGCATCGGCGAGGTAGCGGCGGGCCGGGCTGTAGCCGGACAGGAAGCGCAAGGCGGCGCCGGTGGTGCCCAGCGACAGGCCCCACGCCGCCACCCCGTGCATGAAGGCGAAGCCGGACTTGGTCAGGGTGGCGCCGTCGACCAGGGCGAACGGATTGGCCGGGAATTCCGGCGGCGCCATCGGTGAGGCGCGCAGGCCCAGCAACATCCAGCCGGCGGCCAGTACGCCCAGCAGCAGGTTCGGCAGCCAGGCGCGGGCGATCAGGGCCAGTGCGTCGCGGCTGCGGTGCACCAGCCAGCCGAAGCCGAAGGCCACGCCATGGCCCACCAGCGGCGCCGGCTGCGGGACCAGGGTCTGGTCGGGGGCGGGAATGCCCGACCAGTAGAACCACCCCGGCAGCGACATCAGCGCCAGCGCCACCGGGATGGCGAGCACGAAGACCGCCAGCGGGAACCTGAGCGCGCCGGCGACCAGTGCATCGACGGTGCCGCGCAGCTTCTGTCCACTGTCGATGCGCGCGACCGCGGCCCGGACCAGCAGGGCGACCGCATACAGTTGCAGCAGCTGATACAGGAACCACAGGTGCGCCAGCGGGAAGGCGCCCGCCACCTTCGGCAGGTCCGGCATCGGCGGCAGCTGGCCGCCGAAGCTCTTGGCCAGGCCGGCCATCCAGGCCGCCGAGATCAGCGGATACAGCAGCGGCCAGGCCACCAGCATCGGCACGGCGATGCGCATCAGGCGGTTGCGGCAGAAGCCGGCGGTGCCCAGCCTTTGTTGCAGCAGGCGGGCGAAGAACCCGGCGATGAAGAAGAACAGGGTCATCCTGAAGGTGTGGGCGACGAACGCGGCATCGCCCAGGAACGCACTGGGCGAGTTGTCGACCATGGCCCACAGGCCCGGCGGCCACCCGGGCATGAAGGACAAGGCGGCGTGGAAGCCCACGCCGAGCAGCAGGGCGAAGCCGCGTACGGCGTCCAGCGCGTGCAGGCGCCCGGAGTCGGAGGTGTCCATGGATGCGATCCCTAGATGAAGTCGCGGCGCCTGGCCGCAGTGAGCTGCGGCAGGACGAGGGCGGTGGCCAGGACCAGCAGTTCGACCAGCAGCACGGCGATGACCGCGCCGTTCCAGACGGGGGCCGGGCCCCACATGTGGGCCCTGATCCCTGGCAGTTCGCCCACGGTGAACAGGTACACGCTGACCGCCATGTTGGTCAGGATGATCACCGCGGTGACCAGGCCTTCCGAGCGCGCCTGCAGGGCCCCGCACAGCAGCACCGCGAAGTTGGCCAGCATGAACCCGCACAGCAGGACCACGTACGGCAGGAAGCCGTCGGGCACCTGCGGCGCGAGCAGCACCAGGGCGACGGCCGCGGCCGTGGCCACCAGCCACGGGACCAGATAGCACAGCAGCAGGCCGAGGGTCTTGGCCAGCACGTACTGGCGGATGGAGATCGGCAGGCTGAGCACGAACTGCAGAGACTGCTCCTTGCGCTCGTTCATCACCCCGTAGATGGCCAGCATCGCGCCGCAGGCGATGACCGCGGTGAGCCAGGCCAGCGCACCGATGTTGAACGCGGCCTTGCCGAAGGCGCACGCCAGGGCGGCGAGCGCGGCACCGGCCGAGGCGCCGGCCATCATCCAGCGGCTGACGTACAGTTCCTTGAGCACGAGCTTGCGGACGACGATGTTCATTGGCCGCGCGCCTCCCGGTGGTGCATGACGTTGGCGACGAAGATCTCTTCCAGGCTCATCCGCTGCACGTTGACCATGGCGGCGCCGAGGTGGAACAGCTGCAGCTCGCTGAAGCGGTGGGTGGTCAGGGTGTGGAAGCGGCCCTCGCCGGAGTGCGCGACGATGTCCGGCAGGGCGGGCAGGCAGGCTCCCGCCGGCAGCTGGACCTCGATCCGGCGCCAGCGCTCCAGGAATTCCTCCTTGTCGCCGCTGTCCACGATCCGGCCGCGGTCCAGGAACACGATCCGGTCGCAGATCCGCTCCACGTCCACGGTGTTGTGCGAGGAGAACAGGATCGAGCGCTCCTCGTCGCGTACCACGTCCATGAACTCGGTGAGCAGTTCGTGCCGTGCCACCGGGTCCAGGCCATTGCTGGGCTCGTCGAGGATCAGCAGGCGTGAACGGCGGGCCAGCGCCAGCAGCAGGGCGGCCTTGACCTGTTCGCCCTGCGAGAGGCTGCGCGCCAGCTGCTCCGGACGCAGGTTGAAACGCCGGACCAGGCGCTGGGCGTAACCGGCGTCCCACTCCGGATAGATCGAGGCCGCCAGCCGCATGTGCCAGCCCACGGTGGCGTTGGGCATCAGCCGCATGTCGGCCGAGACGTAGCCGATGTCGCGCTTGGCCGTGGCCTGAGCCGCGGGCATGGGCTGGCCGAGTACCCGGATCTCGCCGGTGTCGGCGGCCAGCATGCCCATGGCCATGCGCAGGGTGGTGCTCTTGCCGGCGCCGTTGGGGCCGACGAAGCCCATGACCTGGCCCGGTTCGAGTTCGAACGAGAGGTCCTGGAGGGCGAAGAAGCGGAACGCCTTGCTGACGCCGCGCATCTCGAGGTGCCGGGTGGCGGTCATGTCGGTTCGGATTTCCTCTGTGCGCGGCGCAGGCGCGCCGCCAGGTCTTCGGGGGACAGGCCCAACTGCCGGGCGATCCCCGCCGCGGCCTCCAGGTGTTCGTCCAGCTTCTGGTGCTGCAGTTCGCTGGCCAGGTGGCCGTCGTCGGCGACGAAGGAGCCCTTGCCGTGGCGGGTGACGATCAGGCCCTCGGATTCCAGCTCCAGGTAGGCGCGCTTGACCGTGATCACGCTGACGCTGAGCCCGGCCGCCAGCGCCCGGATCGACGGCAGTTCCTTGCCGGCTGGCCAGTCGCCGGTGGCGATGCGCGCCCGGATCTGCTCCATGATCTGGGCGTACATCGGACGGGCGTCCGCCTGCGAGATGTGGATTCCGCTGTGCATACTGTGCATATAGTGTATGCACAGTTGGGCGGGCATGGGAAGTCCCCGGTGCGGCCTGCGTTGCCCGGTGAGGGGAGCGTCCGGTTCTGCTGTCGAGGCGGGGAGGACCCGGATGCAGGGCTGCGGCGCTTTGGCGCGTGGCCTGCTGACGCTCATGTCCCCCGGTCCCGGCAGGCCGGGACCTCCTCCTTTACTTCCCGTCAGCAGGCCACGCGCCAAAGCGCTCCAGCCGGGCCCGCGGCCCACGAAAAGCGGAGCCCGCCGGCCTTTCGTTCGACGGCCGATGACCCTGAAGCGGTGCGGTGCGATGCGTGCTGACGGGAAGTAAAGGAGGAGGCTGCGGCCGCAGGCCGCAGCCGGGGGACATGAGCGGCAGCAGGCATCGCATCGCACCGCCCCGACCAAACCTCCCGTCCCGTGCTTCCGCGTGCACCCCTCAGTCGGAAGAAGAGCCAAGCATCTGG
>DASRYN010000047.1:0-6772 GCA_035687185.1 Pseudoxanthomonas sp.
GCAGGCGGAGGCAGGGCACAGGCAAGGGTGAAACGGTGCGGTAAGAGCGCACCGCGAGTCCGGCAACGGACCGGCACGGCAAACCCCACCGGGAGCAAGGCCAAATAGGGACCCCACGACGCGGCCCGCGTCGGGTCCGGGTAGGCTGCTCGAGCGCCGCGGCGACGCGGCGCCTAGAGGAATGACTGTCCACGACAGAACCCGGCTTATCGGCCGGCTCCGCCCCTTCCTTCCCTCGTGCCACGGACCGCCGCGCCCGCGGGCTGCCGTACGGCCCCGTCGGGATGCGTCGCGGCCGCGCCTGTGGCCCGAGCTTCCGCGCGGGCCGTTGCCGCCGGCTGGGGCAAAGCCGCGCATCCCGGGGCCGGGCCGCGCGTCCGGCGCCACGCCCCGGGCCCCCGCGACCGCCGGGGGCTCCACAGGGCCTTCACGAGCCCGCAGTCTCAAAAAATGAGACTAAACAGCGACTTGTGGAAAACCCTTGAACTTCTCTGTGAACATCGCCGCAAGCCATTGACGCAGCAGGCGATTTTTTCCTTCCCAGCCTGTTGACAACCCTGTTGGCGGACCCTAAGGTGGACATTCGAGGGAAAACCGGGATTTCAGTGGTTTTCCGTGGTTGAATCACGTCCCAGCCGGGGTCGGGTAGCAGAGTGTTCCAGGGCGAGACCGCCATCACCGTGGACGACAAGGGGCGCGTGGCCATCCCGACGGCCTACCGCGACCTGGTCGCGCGCGAGTGCGGCAACCGCCTGGTGATCACCTACAACCCGTTCGAGGCCGGGTCGCTGTACCTGTACCCCCAGCAGGAGTGGGAGCGGGTGCGCGACGCGGTCAACAAGTTGCCCAGCACCCGCGCCGCGCACCGCAGCCTGCAGCTGAAGCTGGTCGGCGCGGCCACCCCGGTGGAGCCGGACGGCAACGGCCGCATCTCCATCCCCGCCAGCCATCGCAGCGCGGTGGGCATCGAGAAGAAGGCGGTGCTGCTGGGCATGGGCGACAAGTTCGAACTCTGGAGCGAGCAGGCGCACCACGCGCAGATCCGCCGGACCCTGTCCGACGAGGATCTGAGCGAGCACATGCTCGACCTCAAGTTGTGACCGCGGGGGACCGGATGCGCACGGGCGCGCAGGCCGGCCACCCCGCGGACCCGTCGGCGCCGGCGGCGCACCTGCCGGTGCTGTTCGCGCAGGTCATGGACGGGCTGCGGGTGGTCGCGGATGGACGCTACCTGGACGGCACCTTCGGGCGCGGCGGCCACGCGCGCGGGGTGCTGCAACGACTCGGCCCGGGAGGCCGGCTGCTGCTGATGGACAAGGACCCGGAAGCGATCGCGGAGGCCGAACGCAGCTTCGGCGGCGATGCGCGCGTGTCGATCCGGCGCGGCAGCTTCGCCACGCTCGGCGGCTGGGACCGGGCCCGCGACCTGGACGGCGTGCTGTTCGACCTGGGCGTGTCCTCGCCGCAGCTGGACGTGGCCGAGCGCGGCTTCTCCTTCGGCAAGGACGGCCCGCTGGACATGCGCATGGACCCGGAGTCCGGCGAGAGCGCCGCGCAGTGGCTGGCGCGCGCGGACGAGGCCGAGATCGCCGACGTGCTGTGGCGCTACGGCGAGGAACGGCAGAGCCGGCGCATCGCCCGGGCCATCGTCGCCCGCCGCGCGCAGCAGCCCCTGCAGCGCACCGCGCAGCTGGCCGACCTGGTCGCCTCGGTGGTGCCGCGCGGCAAGGACCGCAGCCACCCGGCCACGCGCAGCTTCCAGGCCATCCGCATCCACATCAACCGCGAGCTGGCCGACCTGGAGGCCGGGCTGGACGCGGCGCTGGCCGCGCTGCGCCCGGGCGGGCGGCTGGCGGTGATCAGCTTCCACTCGCTCGAGGATCGCATCGTCAAGCAGTTCGTGGCCCGCCACGCCAAGGCGCCGCCGGCCAACCGCCGCCTGCCGCAGGCGCAGGCCTTCGTGCCGGCGCTGGCCGCCATCGGCGGGGCGGTGCGCGCGGAGCAGGACGAGCTGGACGCCAACCCGCGCGCGCGCAGCGCGGTGCTGCGCGTGGCCGAGAAGCTGGCCGCGCCGGGAGTGGGCGCATGAGCCGGCTGCTGCTCGCGGTGCTGCTGCTGGTGGTGGTCGCCAGCGCCATCGGCGTGGTCTACCAGCGCTACCGCCACCGGCAGCTGTTCGTGGAGCTGACCCGGCTGGAGCGCGAGCGCGACGAGCTGAACATCGAGTTCGGCCGGCTCCAGCTGGAGCAGGCCACGTGGGCGCAGGCCAACCGCATCGACCAGGTCGCGCGCCAGCGCCTGGGGATGAAGTTCCCCGAGGCCGAGGACATCGTGGTGGTGCGTCCATGAAGCGCGGCAGCCGCAACCGCAGCGCGTTCAACCTGCGCGGCCGCATGGCGATGGTCGCCTGCACCCTGGGCCTGTGCTCGGTGGCGCTCGTCGGCCGCGCCGCCTACGTGCAGCTGGTCAACGCCGACTTCTACCAGCGCCAGGGCGAGGCGCGCTTCGTGCGCGAGATTCCCATCCCCACCTCGCGCGGCATGATCACCGACCGCAACGGCGAGCCGGTGGCGGTCTCCACCCCGGTCGAGTCGGTGTGGGCCAACCCGCAGGAGCTGCTGCGCCACCCCGACCGCCTGCCGGAGCTGGCGCGCGCGCTGGACGTGCCGCTGGACCAGCTGACCAGCCGCCTGTCGCAGCGCTCGGACAAGGAGTTCGTCTACCTCAAGCGCCGCATCAACCCCGACCAGGCCAGGGCCATCCTCGCCCACGGCGTGCCGGGCGTGTTCACCCAGCGCGAGTTCCGCCGCTTCTACCCGCAGGGCGAGGCGATGGCCCATGTGCTGGGCTTCACCAACATCGACGACCGCGGCCAGGAAGGGCTGGAGCTGGCCTTCGACGAATGGCTGCGCGGCAAGCCGGGCGCCAAGCGCGTGATCCGCGACCGCCACGGCCGCATCGTCGAGAACATCGACCTGGTGCGGGCCGCCGAGCCCGGCAAGGACCTGACCCTCAGCATCGACCGCCGCATCCAGTTCCTGGCCTACCGCGAGCTGCGCAACGCGCTGACCGCGCACAAGGCCAGCAGCGGCTCGGCGGTGGTGCTGGACGTGGCCACCGGCGAGGTGCTGGCCATGGTCAACCTGCCCAGCTACAACCCCAACGCGCCGGCCGCGGGCACCCCCGACACCCGCCGCAACCGCGCGGTGACCGACCTGGTCGAGCCCGGCTCAACGATGAAGCCGCTCACCGTGGCCGCCGCGCTGACCGCCGGCACCGCGACCCCGTCCAGCCGGTTCGACACCAACCCGGGCTACATGGCCCTGGGCCGCTTCACCATCCGCGACCACCACAACTACGGCGTGCTGGACCTGACCGGCATCATCACCAAGAGCTCGAACCTGGGCTCGGTGAAGCTGTCCGAGCCGCTGCCCAACCAGTACTTCTACGACTTCGTCCGCGGCTTCGGCTACGGCAGCGCGCCGCAGAGCGGCTTCCCCGGCGAGGCGGCCGGCGTGCTGATGCCGCCCTCGCGCTGGAACGGCCTGACCAAGGCCACCATGTCCTACGGCTACGGCCTGTCGGCCACCGCGCTGCAGGTCGCGCAGGCCTACGCGGCGCTGGGCAACCACGGGCGCCTGATCACCCCCACCTTCGTCAAGGGCCAGATCAACGACGCGCGCCAGGTCGTGGCGCCGGAGATCGCCGACCAGGTGGTGAGGATGATGCAGACGGTGACCGAGCCCGGCGGCACCGCCACCCAGGCCGCCATCCTCGGCTACCACGTGGCCGGCAAGACCGGCACCTCGCGCCAGGCCGCCGCCGGCGGGTACTCGCGCCGCTACACCACGCTGTTCGCCGGGCTGGTGCCGGCGAGCAACCCGCGCTTCGCCACCGTGGTGGTGATCAACGACCCGCAGGGCGGCGCCTACTACGCCGGCCTGGTCGCCGCGCCGGTGTTCCGCAGCGTGATGGAGGACGCGCTGCGACTGATGGACGTGCCGCCGGACGACATCGAGACCTGGCTGGCCGCGCAGGCCAAGGGCGAGGCCAAGCGCCAGGCCGCGGTGCCGCCGCTGCCGGCGGCGCTGGAGGAGCCCTACGACGCCGACGCCGCGATCCCCGCGGCGATGGTCGGCACCGGCGACGGAGGCGCGCGATGAGCCGCGCCATGCCGCTTTCCCGCCTGCTGCCCGACGTCGCGCTGCCGCGCGACGTCGAGGTGTCCGGACTGGTCATGGACAGCCGCGAGGTGAAGCCCGGCGACGCCTTCGTGGCCATCGCCGGCTTCGGCACGCACGGTCTGGCGTTCGCCGGGCAGGCACTGGCCGCCGGCGCGGTCGCGGTGCTGTTCGAGCCGCCGGCGCCCGCCGAATACCCGCCGCCGGCGGAAGCCATCCCGGTGCCGGGCCTGCGCGCCCGGCTGGGCGCGATGGGCGACCTGTTCCACGGCCATCCCTCGCACGCGATGACGATGGTCGGCGTCACCGGCACCAACGGCAAGACGTCCACCGTGCAGCTGCTGGCCCAGGCCTGGCACCTGCGCGGGCTGCGCAGCGGCAGCATCGGCACGCTCGGCGCCGGGCGCTACGGCCAGGTGCGGCCGACCGGCTTCACCACGCCGCTGGTGCTGCCCATGCACGCGCTGCTCGGCGAGCTGCGCGACGCCGGGGTGCAGGCCGTGGCCATGGAGGTCAGCTCGCACGCGCTCGACCAGGGCCGCGTGGACGGCGTGCACTACGACGTGGCCGTGTTCACCAACCTCACCCGCGACCACCTGGACTACCACGGCGACATGGCCAGCTACGGCGCGGCCAAGGCGCGCCTGTTCGAGCGGCCGGGGCTGCGCGCCGCGGTGCTGAACCTGGACGACGCCTACGCCCGCACCCTGCACGGGCGCCTGGCGCCGGAGGTGGCGGTGGTCGGGCTCAGCTCGCGCGGCCACCGCGAGGCGGCGGTGCGCGCCGAGGACCTGCGCTTCGACGCCCGCGGCATCGGTTTCGACCTGGTCGTGGACGGGGCGGCGCACCCGGTGGCCTCGCCGCTGCTGGGCCGCTTCAACGTGGACAACCTGCTGGCCGTGGCCGGCGTGCTGCACGCGCTGGGCGAGGCGCCGGCCACCATCGCGGCCACGCTGTCGCAGCTGCAGCCGGTGCCCGGGCGCATGAACCGCCTGGGCGGCGACGGCGTCCGCCCGCTGGTGGTGGTCGACTACGCGCACACGCCCGATGCGCTGGCGCAGGCGCTGTCCAGCCTGCGCGCGCACGCGGCGGCGCGGCTGGTGTGCGTGTTCGGCTGCGGCGGCGACCGCGACCGCGGCAAGCGCCCGCAGATGGCGCAGATCGCCGAGGCCGGCGCCGACCTGGTCATCGTCACCGACGACAACCCCCGCAGCGAGGACGGCGACGCCATCGTGGCCGACATCCTCGCCGGCCTGGCGCGCCCCCGTGAGGCGGTGGTCGAGCGCGACCGCGCCCGCGCGATCGCCCGGGCCATCGGCCAGGCCGGGCCGCAGGACGTGGTGCTGGTGGCCGGCAAGGGCCACGAACCGTACCAGGAGGTCGCCGGCGTGCGGCATCCGTTCGACGACACCCGGGTCGCGCAGGCCGCGCTGGAGGGCCGGGCATGAACCGCATTCCGCTCTCGCTGGTGGCGCACTGGGCCGGCGGCGAACTGCACGGCGACGACGTGCCGGTCGACGCCGTGTGCCACGACACCCGCGCCCTGGCGCCCGGCAGCCTGTACGTGGCGCTGCGCGGCGAACGCTTCGACGGCCACGACTTCGCCGCCGACGCCGCCGTGCGCGGCGCCGCCGCGCTCCTGGTCGAGCGCCCGGTGCACACCGAGCCGGCGCTGCCGCAGGTGCGCGTGGCCGACAGCCTGCGCGCGCTGGCGCGCATCGCCGCCGGCATGCAGCGCGGCCGCCGCGCGCGCGTGGTCGCCATCACCGGCAGCAACGGCAAGACCAGCGTCAAGACGCTGCTGCTGGAGATCCTGCAGCGGGCCGGCCGCGCCTACGCCAACCCCGGCAACCGCAACAACGAGGTCGGCCTGCCGCTGGCGGTGATCGACGCGCCCGAGGACGCCGATTACGCCATCTACGAGATGGGCGCCGGCCAGCCCGGCGACATCGCCTACCTGACCGCGGTGGCGCCGCCGCACGTGTCGCTGGTCAACAACATCGCCCCGGCGCACCTGGAGCGCATGGGCAGCCTGCTCGGCGTGGCCGAGACCAAGGGCGCGATCTACGCCGCGCTGGGCGACGGCGGCGTGGCCGTGGTCAACGCCGACGACGCCTTCGCGCCGTGGTTCGAGCAGCAGGTCATCCGCGCCGCCGACAGCGGCCGCCGCGTGCTGCGCTTCGGCCTGGAGGCCAGCGCCGAGGTCACCGCGCGCGACCTGCGCCCGAGCGCGGCCGGGCATCGCTTCGTGCTGGTCGCGCCGGAGGGCCAGGCCGCCGTCGAGCTGCAGCTGCCCGGCCGGCACAACGTGAGCAACGCGCTGGCCGCCGCCTCGCTGGCGCTGGCCTGCGGTGTGCCCCTGGCGACGATCGCCCAAGGGCTGGGCGCGGCGCGCCCGGTGCCGGGCCGCCAGGTCGCGCACGCGCTGCCGGACGGCACCCTGCTGGTGGACGACAGCTACAACGCCAACCCGGGCTCGGTGGCCGCGGCGATCGACGCGCTGGCCGCCTCCGGCGACGAAGCCTGGCTGGTGCTGGGCGACATGCGCGAGCTGGGCCCCGGCGGCGAAGCCCTGCACGCCGAGGCCGGCA
>DASRYN010000048.1:0-13701 GCA_035687185.1 Pseudoxanthomonas sp.
GCATCGGCGCCAGCGACGGCAGCGGCTGGCCGTCCACCGCGGCCGGCAGGCTGGCGGCGCCGGCCGAGGCGCCGGTGGCCGCGGGCGCGCCGGCCGGCGCGGCGGGGATGGCGCTGGGGGCCGCCTGGGCGCGGTTGTCCAGCAGGTCGCGCACGCCGGTGGCGGCGAAGCCGCCGAACGCGGCGGCGGCGGTCAGGGCGAGCAGGGTCGTCGCGGGGCGCATGGTTCCGGGGTTCCTCGCAGCAAACGGAGCGTGTCGGGCAGAGGATGCGCGGCCGGCCGGGCCGGTCGCGCTCACCAACCTGAACGAGTCTGCTGCGCAGGGATTTAACGGCCGGTGAAGTCCAATCGGGGTGCCGGATTCCGGCGACGGTGCGCAAACCGATACGGCTCCGAAGGGAGCAGCACGCGGGGCAGCTGGCAAGTGTTGACAGGCCCCGGGGGCAGGGTTAGCGTGGCGGCCTGTTGCGCCACTAGATATCGTGGTTGGACAGGATGCTGGCCCAAGCGATGGTGTTCGTCGCGAAGGCCCCGATCGCCGGGGGTGGCGTGCGGATGCAGCGGAAAAACCCAGTCGGACGCGGCCTTCCGGGCCGCCCTTTCCACACCGTCTGAAGCGGCCAGCGGCGCGCACCCGCGCGATCCGCCGCCGCGCCGTCCGCGCCCGCCGTCCCCCGCCGAGAGGAAGGAACAGAACCCGGTGCGGAAGGAGAATCCATCAGTCATGAGCACGGTGCGCCTCGAAGTGGTCCAGGACAACACCAAACCCGGCGGCCCCATCCCGCTGCAGCCCGCCTCCCAGGACATCTGGGACAAGAAGTACCGCCTGAAGACCAAGCAGGGCGTGCCCCTGGACGCGGACATCGACGGCACCTACCAGCGCGTGGCCCGGGCCCTGGCCGACGCCGAGCAGACCGAGGAGAAGCGCGCCTACTGGTACGAGCGCTTCCTGTGGGCGCTGCGCCGCGGCGCGATCCCCGCCGGCCGCATCACCTCCAACGCCGGCGCGCAGGAGCACAAGCCGGCCACCAGCACCATCAACTGCACCGTGTCCGGCACCATCACCGACTCGATGGACGGCATCCTGGAGAAGGTCCACGAGGCGGGCCTGACCCTGAAGGCCGGCTGCGGCATCGGCTACGAGTTCTCGACCCTGCGCCCGCGCGGCGCCTTCGTCGCCGGTGCCGGCGCCTACACCTCCGGCCCGATGTCCTTCATGGACATCTACGACAAGATGTGCTTCACCGTCTCCAGCGCCGGCGGCCGCCGCGGCGCGCAGATGGGCACCTTCGACGTCTCCCACCCCGACGTGAAGGACTTCATCCGCGCCAAGCGCGAGGACGGCCGCCTGCGCCAGTTCAACCTGTCGCTGCTGATCACCGACGGCTTCATGCAGGCGGTGGCCGACGACGCCGACTGGCCGCTGGTGTTCCCGGTCAACGCCAAGGAACAGGGCGACCTGGACCTGTCCGACGCCGCCAGGGTGGTCTGGCGCGACTGGCCGACCAAGGAGAACTACATCGTCCGCGACGACGGCCTGGTCGCCTGCAAGGTGTACGGCCACATCCGGGCCCGGCACCTGTGGGACATGATCATGGTCTCCACCTACGACTACGCCGAGCCGGGCTTCATCCTCATCGACCGCGTCAACGAGATGAACAACAACTGGTGGTGCGAGACCATCCGCGCCACCAACCCCTGCGGCGAGCAGCCGCTGCCGCCCTACGGCGCCTGCCTGCTGGGCTCGGTCAACCTCACCACCTTCGTGCGCGACCCGTTCACCGAGAAGGCGCGCTTCGACTGGGAGGAATACAAGGAAGTCGTGCGCGTGTTCACCCGCATGCTCGACAACGTCGTCGAGGTCAACGGCCTGCCGCTGCAGCAGCAGCGCGACGAGATCATGCGCAAGCGCCGCCACGGCATGGGCTTCCTCGGCCTGGGCAGCACCCTGACCATGCTGAAGATGAAGTACGGCAGCCCGGCCTCGTGCGAGTTCACCGAGGCGGTGGCCCGCGAGATGGCCGTGGCCGGCTGGGAGGTGGGCCTGTCGCTGGCCAAGGAGAAGGGCCCGGCGCCGATCATGGAGGAGCGCTTCACCGTCACCGCCGAGATGCTGCGCAAGCGCCCGGAGATGGCGGCCGACGGCTGGAAGGTGGGCCAGGAGATCCCCGGCAAGGTGCTGCACGCACGCTACAGCCGCTACATGCAGCGCATCGCCTCGGTGGCCCCGGAGCTGGTGGAGGAGCTGGCCGAGACCGGCGCGCGCTTCACCCACCACAGCTCCATCGCGCCCACCGGCACCATCTCGCTGTCGCTGGCCAACAACGCCTCCAACGGCATCGAGCCCTCGTTCGCGCACCACTACAGCCGCAACGTGATCCGCGAGGGCAAGAAGACCAAGGAGAAGGTGGACGTCTACAGCTACGAGCTGCTGGCCTACCGCCACCTGGTCAACCCGAAGGCCATGCCGTTCTCCGACGACCCCGAGGCCAAGCTGCCGGACTACTTCATCGCCGCCGACGACATCACGCCCCGGGAACACGTGGACGTGCAGGCCGCCGCGCAGAAGTGGGTGGACAGCTCCATCTCCAAGACCGCCAACGTCCCCACGGACTACCCGTACGAGGACTTCAAGGACATCTACCGGTACGCCCACGAGCAGGGACTCAAGGGCTGCACCACCTTCCGCTTCAACCCGGCCGCCTTCCAGGGCGTGCTGGTCAAGGAGAAGGACCTGGAGAACACCACCTACCGCTTCGAACTGGAGGACGGCAGCGTGGTGGAGGCCAGGGGCAACGAGGAGATCGAGTACGACGGCGAGGTCCACACCGCCGCCAACCTGTTCGACGCGCTGAAGGAAGGCTACTACGGCAAGTTCTGACAGGTCGCAGGCTGCAGGCCGCGGCGCGCGCGGTTCCCGGGCGCCCGCCGCGGCGGCGTGAACGCGGTACGGCGCCCGGAAACGCAACGAGTGTCCCGATTACCAGATAAGTGCGCCCCCAGGAGGGCCCCATGAGCAATGGCAATGGTGTGACGGCAACTCTTTCCGAGGCCGTCGAGAGCGTCAAGGAAACGGTGGCTGGCGTCGGCACCGCGATCGCCACGACCGCCGAAAGCGCCGTGGCCAGCGCGGGCGAGACCGCGGCCAAGGTGAAGGAGGCGGCCGGCAAGCGCGTCGCCGGCGCCAGGCAGGGCGTCACCCGGGCCAAGGCCGCGGTCAAGAAGGCCGTGACCCGCGCCAAGGGCAAGCTCGCCACCGCGCGCGACCAGGCCAAGGCCGAAGCCGACGCCCTGCGCCGCAAGAAGGCCGCCAAGGCCGCCACGGGCAAGCCCGCCGCGAAGAAGGCGGCGGCCGGCAAGGCCACGGCGAAGAAGGCGGCGAAGAAGGCCGCCCCCAAGGTCGCGGCCGGGAAGGCCGCGACGAAGAAGGCGGCCGCCGCCAAGCGGCCCGCCACCAAGGCGCCGGCCCGCAAGGCCGCCGTCGCCCGGCCGGCCGCGAAGAAGGCGGCGGCCAGGAAGGTCCCGGCGAAGAAGGCCGCCCGGGCCAGGAAGTAACCCGCAACGACCGCCCCTCCCCGGAACGGGAGGGGCCCGCGGCGCCCGGCGCCGCCCCACCCGGAACACACAGGACCCCAGCAGCAATGGCCGTCAAGATCGACAAGAAAATCAAGGGCTACGCCGTCGTCACCCCCGAGGACAAGGCGCGCGAACAGGCGCCGCCGCCGGCGCCCGTCGCGGTCGATCGCCCCGCCGAGGCCAAGGACAACGTCATCCAGATGCACGAGCGCATCGAGCGCCCGGAGGTCCTGGTGGGCAGCACCTACAAGCTCAAGTCGCCGCTGATGGAGCACGCCATGTACGTGACCATCAACGACATCGTGCTCAACGCCGGCACCGAGCACGAGCTGCGCCGCCCGTTCGAGATCTTCATCAACTCCAAGTCGATGGAGCATTTCCAGTGGATCGTCGCGCTGACCCGGATCATGTCGGCGGTGTTCCGCAAGGGCGGCGACGTGACCTTCCTGGTGGAGGAGATGAAGGCCGTGTTCGACCCGCGCGGCGGCTACTTCAAGGCCGGCGGCGTCTACATGCCCTCCCTGGTGGCCGAGATCGGCGCCGTGGTCGAGGAGCACATGAAGTCCATCGGCCTGATCCACGACCCGGAAATGTCCGCGCACCAGCGCGCCCTGATCGCCGAGAAGCGCCGGCAGTACGAGGAGCGCGCCGCCAAGCCCGGAACCGGCGCCTCCGAGGACATCGCCGTTACCGGCGACGGCACCAGCTTCCCGCCCAGTGCCACCATGTGCCACAAGTGCAGCACCAAGGCGCTGGTGATCATGGATGGGTGCGCGACCTGCTTGAACTGCGGTTACAGCAAGTGCGGATAAGCTCGCTTGAGCCCGGTACGAAGGCCTCCGCCGCTGACCATCGATCCGGCTGATCCGCTGGAAGCTTGTGGTTTAGGGCCAAGCGAATTTCCTTGCCGGCGAACACGTCGACGAACTCCGGCTGCTGATCTGCCTTTAGGGCCCGGCTGCACCGTCGTGCAGGCCGCCCGCAGCGCGGCGTGCGGCGCATCGGATCGCCGGACGCCACGGCTACCGGAAAGCTCGCCACCATGGGGCAATGCACCTGTCATGAAGATGCATTTGGCCCTCCGCTTTGAAGGTCGATGCTCATGGCGCGCATCCGTGATTTCCACGGGCAGGCGATGCCTCAACGTGCTTGCGACGTTTTGTTTGCTGTCGGCCGCAATGTCCGCACATGCGGGCCAGGAGGGTGGCATGCCAGGCGAGCCGGACGTCGCAGCCTTGCGCGCCAGCCTTGCGCGCGAGCATGCACAGGTGCTCGAGGGATACCGTTGCCTGACGGAGCGCTACGCATCGGCGCAGGACTCCGAGGCGCTGGACCGCATTGCCCGGTCCAGGGCCGCCTACGACCGCCTGTTTGCGGCAGGAACAGAAGAAGGCGCTTCATTGGAAGTGCTCAAGCGCCTGGCCCAGGAGAACAATGAGGCATTTGCCGGCATCGAGTCGCATGCTCATCCTCCCTCGCAGGACATGGAGTTGGTTTTCTGTAGCGCTTTTGGCTTCCATTTCCAGGATATTTCAATACGAGCAGGAAATGATCCGCTCTGAATCGCGGAAGGCGGGATAGAACCCGTCTGCTGGTCGACCGCATCAACCGGCCACGCGACGCTTCCCCGCGGCAAGACATCCCTTCGCCCTGCCTGCCTGGGTGATCCTGCCCGACCACCTGCACGCACCCGACGATTCGTCGTTCCATGGCTGCGTGGCGAAGGCGATGTTGCCCGGGATTGGGCGGGTGAGGTTGCCCTGCCGAACGGGTTAGGACAGGCGGAAGAGATACGGGCGAGGCGTGGCGGGTCGTGGCCGGTCCTGCCGCGGGTGAGAAGGCAGGGTGCAGGTTCCCTATCTGTCGCGTTTCGCTTTCGCGCGACTTTCCGCGAACTCCGGGAAGGTCTCCGCGATCGATTGCTTGTCCGGCAGGATGTAGAACACCCCGCCGCGTTCGAAGGTCGGGCGGACCACCTGCTCGTAGAAGTCGGGCGGGACGTTGATGCAGCCGTGGGTGACGCGGTTGTCGTCCGGCGAGGGCGATGCAAGCCGTTCGGCGCGCTTCTCGGCCGGAACACCGCTGGCGGTGGGGTGCATGGAGACCGCGGTGTCGTAGTCCACCCACAGTACGCGCCCGGCGTCGAGCGAGGGGCCATACCCGCCGACGAAGCGACCCGCGGGCGTGGTGCGGTCCCGGCCCGGAATCTCGCGAAGCGCCAGGCCGGCGATGCCCGGGGCCGAATGGTCGCCGACCGCCGAACCGAAGAGCGCGGGCGCCGCGCCGCGAAGCCGGCCGTCGCCGCCGAACACCAGGACCTGCGCCGCGGCCTTGTCCATGACCGCGAATGGATAACCCTGGCTGTCCTGGGTCGCCACCACCCAGCCCGCGAGCTCGATCACCGTGTCGGAGACCGGCTGGCCTTCCGGAAGCTGGTCGACGGCAGCCGCCGGTTGTGCAGCGGCATCGGCGCTGGCCATGCCGGGGCTTGCGAACGCGAGCATCAGCGCCAGCGCGCCATGGATCGTGGGACGTGTGCGCGTACGGATGGGACGGTTCCTTGAAGCGAGGTTTGCAAGGCAAGGAAACCGGTGCCAGCCAGGGCACCGGTTTCAGGATCCGCACCGCCCGTTGCAGGCGGTGCGACGACGATCAACCGCGCGGGACGCGGCGGGGCGCGGTTTCCAGTTGCTGGACGCGGCCTTCGATCTGATCCAGGCGCTGGTTGGCCCGCTGGGCGGACTGGTTGGCGGCCTCGGCGCTCTGGGCCGCGCCCTGCACCCGCGCGTCGAGCTGATCGAGCCGCGAGTTGACCGCGGCGAATTCGTCCCTGTAGGTGGCGCAGGCACCCAGGCTCAGTGCCACGATCGCAACGCCGAGCGCGCGGGCCGTCTTCAGATGCTGTCGGGTCATTCCCTTCATCCTCCGTCTGATGGTCCTCGGACTATAGCGGCCTTTCCGCCGGACTCGTGATTGCGCCTTCAGCTCGTATTGGGATACTTCGAAGCCTTGTTAAGATGCGCTACCGACCGGCGTTGCGCCCTGGACGCCACCTGTCCGCTTCCACTGTTGCCCGTCGTGGTTCGCGGCAAAGCCTCGCGGTTGCGTTGCGCAACCGCGGGGTCGGGGGACAGGCGCGAACGGTCGGCACCCCCGCCATGGCCCATCGTGTTGCCCTCATGGAAACACCCACCCCGCTTCCCCCACTGCACTCGGCGTTCGTGGAAAAGGTCCGTGGCGATGTGCAGCGCGACGGGCGACTCGGTGCGCTGCTGGCCGGCGGCTCCTACATCCACGGCGGCTTCGATCCGCACTCGGACCTGGACTTCATCGTCGTGGTCGAGGATGCCAGCTACGACGAGGTGATGGCGTCGCGCCGCCAGTTCGCCGAACGCCTCGGCGGGCTGCTGGCCGCGTTCACCGGCGAACACGTCGGGGAGCCGCGGCTGCTGATCTGCCTGTACGGCCCGCCGCTGCTGCACGTGGACCTGAAGTTCGTCACCGCATCGGGCCTGGACCGCCTCGTCGAACGTCCCGCGGTGCTGTTCGCGCGCGATCCCGAAGCGGTCGAGGCGCGGCTGGACGCCGCGCACGTCGCCTGGCCCGACGCCACGCCGGAATGGTTCGAGCAACGTGCGTGGATATGGCTGCATTACGGCGCCGCCAAGCTGGCGCGCGGCGAACTGTTCGAAGCCCTTGGCATGCTGGCGTTCTTCCGCGACCAGGTGCTGGGCCCGACGCTGCACCGCCGCGCCGGCCGTCCGCAGCGCGGCGTGCGGCGCATCGAAGCGGTGGATGCCGCCGCCTCCAGCAGGCTCGCCGCCACCGTCGCGACGCACGACGCCGCTGCCGTGCGCCAGGCCTACGCCGCCGCCATCGACCTGTACCTGGAGCTGCGCGCCGACCGGCCGCCGCAGCACGAAGTCGGGCAGATGCCCCGGGCATTGCGTCAGTACCTCGACGGCGTGGCTTGAGGAGCGCGCGGCCGCCAATTGCGTGGCGGCTGAAACCAATGCCCGGTGCTACCCTGACGCGGTCCTTGCCGGGGCGCCCGACCGGGCGGCCGCCTGCCATCGCATCCGCCGGACGCAGGGATCAGGCCAAGGAAGTCCGCTTTCATTCGCGAAGGGAGTCATGCACATGAAGAAGGTTGCTTCAGCCCTGGCGCTGCTGCTCGCGGCCACCGCCGCCCGGGCCGCCGACGAGGTGGGCAAGTACATCTACGAGTACGAGGCCGGCACCTACCGGGTGCAGATGCTGCGCTACGGGCCGGAGTCGGCCAACCAGGTGCTGATCAGGATCAGCGGCATCGACAACGAGCAGGACGGCCGCATCTACCTGCACACCAAGAAGTGCGACACCACGCGCTGCGACGCCTACAAGTACGTGACCACCGAGGTGCACAAGCCCGGCGGCAGCCAGTGGTTCACCATCTACAACCCCGGCGGCTGGAACGCGGCCGAGATCCTGCAGCCGTACCTGGTCGAGCCGGACAGCCGCAACAGGATCCACCTTGGCGAGCGGCAGCAGACCAACCTCGATCCCGACTTCTTCGTTGCCAACTACCGGCGACAGCAGGGCCTGAAGTGAGGGGCGCGGGTCCCGGGCTGCCGGTGCGTGCCGGCGGGGAGGGGTGATGGAAATCGGGTTCGTCGAAGGCCGGGAGGCGCTCGCGCGCTGCCATCCGCTGATGGCGGTGCTGCGCCCGCACCTGTCGCGCGAGGAGTTCCTCGCCCTGGTGCCGCGCCTGGCGGCCGAGCAGGGGTACCGGCTGGTCGGCCTGGAGGCGGACGGGGCGCTGCGCGCGCTGGCGGGCATACGCATCGGCGAATGGCTGCACCGCGGGCGCTATCTCGAAGTGGAAGACCTGGTGACCGCCGAGGCCGACCGCTCGCGCGGCTACGGCCGCGCCCTGCTGGCCTGGGCCACCGACTACGCCCGCGCCCAGGGCTGCCGCCAGCTGCGCCTGGTCTCGGGCGTGCAGCGCATCGATGCGCACCGCTTCTACGAGCGCGAAGGCATGCGGTTCGAGGCCAAGTACTTCTCGATGGACCTGGCGTGAGCGGGCATGCGTTCCCGGGTCGGCCTGACCTGCCCATGGGCCCGCCTGGACTCCGGCCGTCCGTGCCTCAACGGAGACGCACGATGAAGACGCTTGCCCGCCTGCTCGCGATTGGCTGCATTGCGTCGTCCCTGCCGGTGATGGCGCAGGACGGCGAGGCGCCCTCGCCCGGCGTCGATGCCTCCTATCGGCGATGCATCGACGATACCCGCACCACGCCGGAGGTGCGCGCCTGCGGCGACGCCCTGCTCCAGCGGCTCGATGCGCGGCTCAACGAGCAGTGGCGGCTGGCCGCCGGCTACCTGGATGGCGCGCCGCGCCAGCGTCTGCTGGAGGAGCAGCGCGCCTGGATCCGCTACAAGGACATGGCCTGCCGCTTCTACCTGGACGAGGGCTTCGGATCGCAGGGCGCGTCGGGCGACTTCCCGCTCTGCCTCGCCCGGGTCATCCAGCATCGCATCGACGAGTTGGAGGGGATCCAGCGCAGCATGGACGCGGGCAGCGCGTCCTGACCCGGATTCGGCCTTCCGCGGGCCGGGATCGCAGCCGCCATCGCCGGTGCGCGGCTGCGCCGGCAGCTGCCGCGCGACGAGTTCCCCGCGGCCAGGCTCACTGCGCCAGCCGCCGGCGGATGCGGCTGAGCGCGACCGGGGTGATGCCGAGGTAGCGGGCGATGTCGCCCTGGGTGAGGCGGCCGGCCAGCGACGGTTCCTGCGCCAGGAACACCCGGTAGCGTTCCTCGGCCGAACGGCACAGCAGGTCGTACTCGCGGCGCTCCTTCTTCATCGCCAGCCATTCGTTGAAGCCGAACACGGCGCGCATCAGCGCGGGGTCCGCCAGGGTGGCGTCGCGGAAGGCCGGGTAGGGCAGGGCGGCCAGCGCGGAGTCCTCCAGGCAGAGGGCGGCGAACGGGCTGCCCTGGCCGTCCATCTGCGCGCTGCGCGAGCCGAACAGGCCGGCGTCGGCGATGAAGCTCTTCACCCGTTCCTTGCCGTCGTGGGTGAGGTAGGCGATCTTCACCAGGCCCGAGCGCAGCACGAAGACGTCGGTGCAGGCCTCGCCCTGGCGGATGACGTGCTTGCCGGCGCGCACCTCCAGCTCCCGCACCTGCGGCCGCAGCCGCGGATGGGCGCACAGCCAGGCGGCGAGTTCGCGGGGGTCGGGGCGTTCGGCCGGCACGCGGGGTCCTGGCGGGCATAAACCCGGGTTAATGCGGGAGCAGGCGCGGGGCGGCACAGTGCGCGCCTCCCCCGTCGCGGAAATGCCGGCGCATGCTATCCCAACCCCGCACCGTCCTCATCACCGGCGCCACCAGCGGCGTCGGCCTGGCGCTGGCACGGCGGCTGCACGCGATGGGGCACCGGCTGGTGCTGCTGGCGCGTTCGTCCGAACGGCTGGCCCAAGTCCGCCAGTCGCTGCCCGGCAGCGATAGCCATGCCTGCGACCTGGCCGACCTGCGCCAGCTGGAAGCGACATGGGCGCGGATCGCCGCGGATCATCCCGAACTGTCGGTGCTGGTGAACAACGCGGCCATCCAGTCCACGCCGCGCTTCGTGGACCCGGACTTCGACCCGGCGGAGATCGAGCGCGAAGCCGCGGTCAACTTCATCGCGCCGGCGCGGCTGAGCCACCTGGCGCTGGGCCTGTTCCGCGCGCACGGGCGCGCTTCGGCCATCGTCAACGTGTCCTCGGGACTGGCCTTCCACCCCAAGTCGAACGCGGCGGTGTACTGCGCCACCAAGGCCGCGCTGCATTCGCTCTCGCGCGGACTGCGCTACCAGCTGGAAGGCACGCCGGTCGCCGTGGTCGAGGCCATCCTGCCGCTGGTGGACACGCCGATGACCGCCGGACGCGGCAGCGGCAAGATCACGGCCGACAGCGCCGCCGCGCAGATCGTCGACGGCATCGCCCGCGGCAGGCCCGAGGTGTACGTGGGCAAGGCGCGCTGGCTGCCGGTGCTGTCGCGGATTTCGCCGGCGATCCCGGCCGCGATCCTGAGGCGCGGATGAGCGCCGGCCTGCGCGACCTGCTGCGAATCGGCCTGGCGCTGGCGGCCGTGTTCGCTTCGACCTTCCTGGTGCTGCGCCTGGGCGGCTGGCTGACCCTGGACGACATCCGCGCCTGGCTGGCGCAGGCGCACGAGGCCGCGCCGCTGTACGTGGCCGGCGTGGTGGCGGCGCTGCTGTTCGCCGATCTGTTCGTGGCCATGCCGACGCTGACGCTGACCATCCTGGCCGGCTATTTCCTCGGCGCGCCGCTGGGCGCGGCCGCGGCCTCGGTGGGGATGATGGCGGCCGGGCTCTGCGGCTACGCGCTGGGCCGTCGCCACGGCACCGCGATCCTGTCGCGCATCTACCGCGATCCGGAGCGGTTGACCGGGATCCAGGCGGTATTCGCCGAACACGGCCTGTTCGTGCTGCTGGTGTGCCGCGCGCTGCCGATCCTGCCGGAGGTGAGCTGCTGCCTGGCCGGCGCCACGCGCATGCCGTTCCGCCGGTTCATCGCCGGTTTCTCCGTCGGCACCCTGCCGTATGCCGCCATCGCCGCGTTTTCCGGATCGCGCAGTTCGGTGGAGGATCCGCTGCCGGCGATCCTGGCCTTCATCGCCCTGCCCGGCAGCCTGTGGCTGGCGTGGCATGTCTTCCGGGTGCGCTCGCGGCGGGCATCGCCGGCGGAGTGAGCGCGCGGGGGGCGCGATCGCCGCCGCCGCGTGCGGCGCCGGCGCGGTGGCAACGCCGGGCTGCCTCGCCGCGGCGGCTGGGTTACCCTGCACCGGCCGCGGGGAGGCGGCAACGGGCGGGCCGGTCGAACGGTGCGCGACGGCGGATTGCGGGCCTCCTGGCGGTTTTCCCGACCCTTCGAGGCTGTCCGCATGTCGCTTGCTCCGTTGCTGCTGTTCCTCGGCCTCGGCCTGGCCGTCGTCATCGCCCTGGCGGTGGCCGCCCTGGCGCGCAGCAGGAAGTAGCGGCTCCGGCCCCCCGCCGGGCCCCGCGCGTCCCCGAGCGATCCGACCTTCCCGGCGGCGGCCCCGCGCCTCGCCGGCGCGTGTGCCCGTGCGCGGCAGTCCGCGTGCGGCGAAAGCCGCGAAGGCGCGCGCGTTCTTCGCGCTCCGGGCGCCGGCGAAAGCGACCCGGTGACGGGAAAAAACCGCGCAGCTTCCACGGGCCGGCGTGAAGGAAACGTGTAGGCGCACGACCTGACACAAATCCGCGCAAGCACGGTTAACATCGCCGATCTTCCGTCTGAAGTTGGCAACTACCATGGGGAACACGGGGCACTCCAGCGGGCGCGACGCCTGGATCCTGGCCATCGGCATCGGCCTGCTGGCCTGCACCATCGGGCTGGAACTGATCACGCCGCTGGGCTACGCGGTGTGGCTGCTCTACTTCCTGGCCGTGGGCATCACGGTCTTCCAGACCCGGCCGCTGCTGCCCCTGGCCTTCTCGGCGGGCGCGTGCGTGCTGCTGGTGGTGGGCTTCAACGTGGCCCCGCCGAGCGAGAACTCGGCGTTCTCGGTGGTGAACCGCTCGGTGGCCGGGTTCATCTTCGTGCTGACCGGGCTGATCGTGATGCAGGCCATCCGCGCCCGCCGCCAGGCCGAGCGCGCGCTGTGGCTGCAGGAGGGCGAGACCGCGGTGGCGCTGGCCATGCAGGGCGACAAGGAGCCCGAGGCGCTGGCCGAGGCCGCGCTGGGCGTGCTGTGCGAGTACACCGGCGCGCAGACCGGCGTGCTCTACCGGCTGGACGGCGACCGCCTGCGGCTGGCCGGGGGCGTGGCCCTGTCCCGCGACGTCGAACGCGAGCTGGCGCCGGGCGAGGGCCAGGTATGGGAGACGGTGCGGCAGGGCCGGCCGCGCCTCGTGCGCGGGCTGGAAGCCGGGCACCTGGCGATCGAGTCCGCGCTCGGGCGCAGCCGCACCGGCGAACTGCTGCTGGCCCCGGTGAGCGCCGACGGCCGCGTCACCGGTGCGCTGGAGCTGGGCCGCAGCGCCCCGGCGGGCGACGCCCAGGTGCAGCTGGAACTGCTGGGCCGCTGCGCCGAGGTGGTAGGCGTGGCGCTGCGCGCCGCGCTGATGCGGGCCGAGCTGGTGGAGCTGCTGGAGGAGACCCAGCGCCAGGGCGAGGAACTGCAGGCCCAGCAGGAAGAACTGCGCGTGGCCAACGAGGAGCTGGAGGAGCAGAGCCGCACCCTGCAGCAGTCGCAGGCCAGCCTGGAGCAGCAGCAGGCCGAGCTGGAGCAGACCAACGTCCAGCTGGAGGAGCGCACCCACGAGCTCGAGGCGCAGCGGCAGGCGCTGCTGTCCGCGCAGGCCGACCTGGTGCGCAGCCGCGAGGAACTGGCCACCGCCTCGCGCTACAAGTCCGAGTTCCTGGCCAACATGTCGCACGAGCTGCGCACCCCGCTCAACAGCTCGCTGATCCTGGCCAAGCTGCTGTCGGAGAACCGCGACGGCACCCTGACCACCGAGCAGGTGAAGTACGCCCAGGCGATCTACTCGTCCAACAACGACCTGCTGGCGCTGATCAACGACATCCTGGACCTGTCCAAGATCGAGGCCGGCCACGTGGAGCTGGCCGACGAGACCCAGGCCACCGGCGCGCTGCTGGACCGCCTGCGCGAGACCTTCGAGCCGCTGGCGCGGCAGAAGGGGCTGGCGCTGGACCTGGCCGCCGACCCGGGCGCGCCGGAGCGGTTCGTCGCCGACGGCCAGCGCCTGCAGCAGATCCTCAAGAACCTGCTGGCCAACGCCATCAAGTTCACCGAGCACGGCAGCGTGTCGCTGAAGGTGCAGGCGCACGGCCCGCGGCGCATCCGCTTCGCCGTGTGCGACACCGGCATCGGCATCCCGCGCGACAAGACCGAGGTGATCTTCGAGGCCTTCCGCCAGGCCGACGGCAGCACCCGCCGCCGCTTCGGCGGCACCGGGCTGGGGCTGTCCATCTCGCGCGACCTGGCCGTGCGCATGGGCGGCGGCATCACCGTGGAGAGCGAACCGGGGCGGGGCAGCTGCTTCACCCTGGAGCTGCCGGTGGACGGCGCGCCGGCCGAGGCGCCGGGGGCG
>DASRYN010000049.1:0-6461 GCA_035687185.1 Pseudoxanthomonas sp.
TGCACGTCCAGCTCGCTGCCCGCGCCCAGCTCGTGCCGGGTCTCGGTCAGGCGCTGGGTCTGGCGCAGGTTCTCCAGGGTCTGCGCCGCCACCGCGATCCGCTTCTGCGCGCCGCGCAACAGGAAGTAGTTGCGGGCCACCTCGGCCGCGACGCTGACCTGCGCGTCCTCCAGCCCCGCCTCCTCGGCCTGCAGGTCCGCGCGCGCGGCCTCGGCGCCGCGGCGCAGGCGGCCGAACAGGTCCAGCTCCCAGGCCGCGTCGAACCCGAGGCTGTATTCCTCGGTGGTCGCCCGCGCGCCGCCGGCCCCGGCCGACGGCTGCCGCGCGCGCACCTGCTCGCCGCCGGCGCCCACGTGCGGCCACGGATCCAGCCGCCGCTCCACGAACACCGCCCGCGCCGCCTGCACGCGGGTCAGCGCGATGCGCAGGTCGGGGTTGGCCAGCAGCGCGTCGGCGACCAGGCGGTCGAGCACGGGGTCCTCGAACTGGCGCCACCACGCCGCTTCCGGCGACTGCGCGGCGAACACGCCGGGCGCCTGCCGCGCGCCCTGCAGTTCCACCGGCGCCGGCTGCGCGGCGCGGTAGTCCGGGCCCACCGCGCAGGCGGACAGCAGCGCGGCGGCCAGCACGGTCATCAGCGGACGGGTCACCATGGCAGCACCTGGTCGAAGTAGAAGAAGCCGCCGTGCGGACCGTCCTCGCCGACCAGCGCCAGGCGCACGCTGGTGCGCGCGCCGTCGGCCACGTCCAGCTCGCCCCCGCCGGCGTTCATGTCGGTCTTCACGTAGCCGGGGTGGATGGTGTTGACCTTGACCGGGGTGTCGCGCAACTCCCAGGCCAGCTGCACGGTCCAGGCGTTCACCGCGCTCTTGGACACGTTGTAGGCCGGCACCTTGAAGTCGTAGATCGGCGAGGCCGGGTCCGAGTTCAGCGCCAGCGAGCCCAGGTTGCTGGACACGTTGACGATGCGGCCGGCCGGCGAGCGCCGCAGCAGCGGCAGGAAGGCCTGCGTCACCGCCACCAGCCCGAACAGGTTGGTGTCGAAGGTGCGCCGCCAGACCTCCAGCGACTGCTGCGAGGGCGCCTTGCCCGGCTCGTCGATCAGGATGCCGGCGTTGTTGACCAGGATGTCCAGCCGCCCGTGGCGGCCTTCCACGGACCTGGCCGCCGCGGCGATGCTGGCCGCGTCGGTGACGTCCAGGGCGATGGCCTCCACCGGCAGCCCCAGCACCTGCAGCTCCAGCGCCGCCTCCACCGCGCGCTCGCGCTGGCGGCCGGCCAGCAGGGTGTGCACGCCGGCCTCGGCCAGCTGCCGCACGGTCTCCAGGCCGATGCCGCGGGTGGCCCCGGTGACCAGGGCGATCTTCTGCGTGACAGTCATTGTTCGTCTCCGTAGGGGAATGGGATCGGATCAGGCGTGCACGGTGCCGGCGTCGGCCGCGGGCGCGTGCGAGACCAGCGGGCGGCCGGCCAGCTTGCGCAGGGCCACGTAGAACACCGGGGTGAGGAACAGGCCGAACAGGGTCACGCCCAACATGCCGGCGAACACGGTGACGCCGGTGACCGAGCGCACCTCGGCGCCGGCGCCGCTGGAGAGCACCAGCGGCACGGTGCCGGCGATGAACGCCACCGAGGTCATGATGATCGGGCGCAGGCGCAGGCGGCAGGCCTCCAGCGCGGCCTCGACGATGCCCTTGCCCTGCAGCTCCAGCTCGCGCGCGAACTCGACGATCAGGATCGCGTTCTTGCACGCCAGGCCCATCAGCACCACCAAGCCCACCTGCACGAACACGTTGTTGTCGCCGCCGGTGGCCCACACGCCCAGCAGCGCCGACAGCAGCGTCATCGGCACGATCAGGATCACCGCCAGCGGCAGGGTCCAGCTCTCGTACAGCGCGGCCAGCACCAGGAAGGCCAGCAGCACCGCCAGCGGGAACACCACCAGCGAGGCGCTGCCCTGCGTGGCCTGCTGGTAGCTCAGGTCGCTCCAGTCGATGCCCATGCCCGGCGGCAGCACCTGCTGCGCCAGCTCGGTGACCTTGGCCATGGCCTGGCCGGACGACAGCACGCGCGGGTCGGCCTCGCCCATCAGGTCCGCGGCCGGATAGCCATTGAAGCGGATCACCGGGTCGGGGCCGTAGCTCTGGCGGATGTCCACCACCGAGCCCACCGGCACCATCTCGCCCTGCGCGTTGCGGGTGCGCAGGTTGGCGATGTCCTCCACGTCGTCGCGGAACGGCGCGTCGGCCTGGGCGATGACCTGCCAGGTGCGACCGAACATGTTGAAGTCGTTGACGTAGGCCGAGCCCAGGTAGGTCTGCAGCGTCTCGAACAGCTCGGTCAGCGGCACGCCCTGCGCCTTGGCCTTCACGCGGTCCACTTCGGCGTCCAGCTGCGGCACGTTGGCCTGGTAGCTGGTGATCGGGTAGCCCAGGCCCGGCGTCTGCGCCGCCGCGCCCTGGAAGGCCTGCACCGCGTTCTGCAGCTCGCCGTAGCCCAGGCGGGTGCGGTCCTCGACGAACAGCGACCAGCCCGAACCGTTGCCCAGGCCCTGGATCGGCGGCGGCATGAAGGCGAAGGTGAAGCCTTCCTCGATGGCCGAGAAACGCTGGTTGAGCTCGGCGGTGATCTCCTCGGCGCTGCGTTCGCGCTCGCCGAACGGCTTGAGGGTGAAGAACACCACACCGTTGTTGGGCGTGTTGGTGAACTGCAACGGGTTCAGGCCCGGGAAGGCGACCTCGCTGGCCACGCCCTCGACCTCGCGGGCGATGGCGGCCATCTTCCTGAGCACCGCATCGGTGCGCTCGATGGAGGCGCCCTCGGGCATCTTCACGCCGGCGATCAGGTACAGCTTGTCCTGCACCGGGATGAAGCCCGCCGGCACGGCCTTGAACATCAGGCCCGCGCCCACCAGCAGCACCGCGTACACCGCGAACACCGCGCCGCGGCGGCCCAGGGCGCGGCGCACCCCGCCCTCGTAGCGCTCGGAGTTGCGCCGGAAGAAGCGGTTGAACGGGCCGAACACCCAGCCGAACAGGCGGTCGATCAGCCGCGTGGCCCGGTCCTTGGCGGCGCCGTGCGGCTGCAGCAGCTTGGCCGCCAGCGCCGGCGACAGGGTGAGCGAGTTGATCGCCGAGATCACGGTGGAGATGGCGATGGTCACCGCGAACTGCTTGTAGAACTGGCCGGTGACGCCGGTCAGGAACGCCATGGGCACGAACACCGCGCACAGCACCAGGGCGATGGCGATGATCGGACCGGACACCTCGCGCATGGCCAGGTGCGCGGCCTGCAGCGGGGTGGCGCCGTCCTCGATGTGGCGCTCGACGTTCTCCACCACCACGATGGCGTCGTCCACCACGATGCCGATGGCCAGCACCAGGCCGAACAGGGTCAGGGTGTTGATCGAGTAGCCCAGCAGGTACAGCACGGCGAAGGTGCCCACCACCGACACCGGCACCGCCAGCAGCGGGATGATCGAGGCCCGCCAGGTCTGCAGGAACAGGATCACCACCAGCACCACCAGCACGATGGCCTCCAGCAGCGTGGTGATCACCGACTTGATGGAGTCGCGCACGAAGATGGTGGTGTCGTAGATCGAGGTGATCTCGACGCCCGGCGGCAGGGTCTTGCGGATCTCGTCCATCTTGGCCACCACCGCGTCGCGGATCTCCAGGGCGTTGGCGCCGGGCGCCTGGAAGATGCCGATGGCCGCGGCGTTCTTGCCGTCCAGGCGCGCGCGCAGGGTGTAGTCGCCGGCCGCCAGCTCGATGCGGGCCACGTCGGCCAGGCGGACGACCTGGCCGTCCTCGCCGCTCTTGAGCACGATGCCGCCGAACTCCTCCACGCTTTCCAGCCGGCCCTTGGCGTTGATCGGCAGCAGGAAGTCGCTGCCGCCCGGCATGGGCTCGGCGCCGAGCTGGCCGGCCGAGACCTGCACGTTCTGCTCGCGCACCGCGCGCAGCACGTCGCCGGCGGTCATGCCGCGGGCGGCCACCTTGTCGGGATCCAGCCAGATGCGCATGGCGTAGTCGCCGCCGCCGAACAGCTGCGCGTCGCCCACGCCGGGGATGCGCGCCAGCTCGTCCTTCACGTGCAGGCGCATGTAGTTGCGCAGGTACAGCGAGTCGTACCGGCCGTCGCTGGAGGTCAGGTGCACGACCATCAGGAACACCGGCGACTGCTTCTGCGTGGTCACGCCCTGGCGGCGCACGTCCTCGGGTAGGCGCGCCAGCGCCTGGGCCACGCGGTTCTGCACCCGCACCGCGGCCTCGTCCGGGTCGGTGCCCGGGCGGAAGGTGACGGTCAGCTGCAGCACGCCGTCGGAGCCGGCGACGGACTTGACGTACATCATGTCCTCGACGCCGTTGATCGCTTCCTCCAGCGGCGTGGCCACGGTCTCGGCGATCACCTTGGGGTTGGCGCCCGGGTAGACCGTGCGCACCACCACCGAGGGGGGCACCACGTCGGGGTATTCGCCGATCGGCAGCAGCGGGATCGAGATCAGGCCGGCGGCGAAGATCACGATCGACAACACCGCGGCGAAGATCGGCCGGTCGATGAAGAATCGGGAGAAGTCCATGGGTGGATTTCCTGGGAGCTGGGAAAGGGCGCCCCTGCCCCGTTCCGCGCGGGCGGAACGGGCCGGGGAAAACGCGTTTCTGGGGCGGCTCAGTTCGCGGCGACGGCCTTGGCGGGCGCCGCGTCGCGCTCGCCCATGGCCACCGGGCGCGCCTCCACCGGCATGCCGGGGAAGAACACCTTCTGCACGCCGGTGACGATCACGCGGTCGCCGGCCGCCAGGCCCTCCTCCACGATGCGCAGCCCGTCGGCCAGGCGGCCGATGCGGATGTCGCGCCGCTGGGCCTTGCCGTCCTTGTCCACGACGTAGACGTACTTGCGGTCCTGGTCGGTGAGCACGGCGCGGTCGTCCACCAGCGCGGCCTTGAACTGGCCGCTGCCGGGCAGGCGCACCCGCGCGTACAGCCCGGGCGTGAAGCGGCGTTCGGCGTTGTCCAGCAGCGCGCGGGCGCGGATGGTGCCGGTGCTGCGGTCGACCTGGTTGTCCAGGAAGTCGACCGTGCCGGTGTGCGGAAAGCCGGTCTCGCCGGCCAGCGCCACCTGCACCGGCAGCCTGCCCTCGCGCTCGCTGGGGCGCTGGCCGCGGCGCGCCAGCTCGGCATAGCGCAGGAAGCTGCGCTCGTCGGCGTCGAAGTGCACGTGCACCTTGTCCAGCGAGACCAGGGTGGTGAGCACGCTGGCGGCGTCGCCGGCGCCGACCAGGTTGCCGGCGGTGACCAGCGCGCGCCCGGCACGGCCGTCGATGGGGGCGCGCACGCGGGTCCACTCCAGGTTCAGGCGCGCGGCGTCGACCGCGGCCTGCGCGGCCGCCAGCTCGGCCTGCGCCTGCTCGGCGGCGGCGCGGCGCTGTTCGTAGGTCTCGGTGGCGATGGCCTGCTCCTCGGACAGCCGCCGCGCGCGCTCGGCCTCGCTGCGGGCCAGGGTGGCCTGCGCCCGCGCCCGCTGCAGCGCGGCCTCGGCGCGCGCCAGTTCGGCGCGGTAGCTGCGCGCGTCGATGGTGAACAGGACGTCGCCCTTCTTCACTTCCTGGCCTTCGCGGTAGTTCACCTGCTCGATGTAGCCGGACACGCGGGGGCGCAGCTCGACGCTTTCCACGGCCTCGATGCGGCCGCTGAACTCGTCCCACTGGCTGACCTCGCGCACCGGGACCTCGGCCACGCCGACCTGCGGCGGCGGCGCCTGCTCCGCGGCCTGGCCGCTGCAACCGGCCAGCACCGCCAGGGCGAGCGCGCTGGCGGCGCCCAGGGCCAGGCCTTTCGGACGGAAAGGAGTGCGGTTGTTCATGGGGATGACCTCGTGATTGGGGAGGGGGTGGTGAGGCTGGGTAACGGGGGAAAGCGGGCCGGACGCGTCAGGGCGCGCGGCGGGAGGGCGCGTCCCTGCAGGCGGGGATCCCGGGCAGCGCGTCGGCGAAGTCGCAGGCGAGCATCCGCCCCGGCGGCATCGCATGGCGCGCGGAATACGGCACGACGGGCGGCGGCGGCGGCCCGTCGCGGCCAAGCAGGGCCACGGCGTTGCGGCCCACGGCCAGCGCGCTGGGCCAGCCGGCGCAGGCGCTGGCCGCGTTCTCCGGCGTCCATACCGGTGCATCGACCGACAACAGGTGCACGTGCACGCCCAGCGGCAGCGCCTCCTCGTGCAGCACGCGCGCCAGCATGCGCATGGCGGCCTCGCTGACCGAGGCGTGGCCGTAGCCGGCCCAGCCCTGCTTGGCGTGGGGGCCGCCGATCAGCAGGTAGCGGCCCTGGCCCTCGTTCTCGCCCAGCAGCGGCAGCAGGTGGCGCGCCGCGGTCAGGCGCGGCATCAGCTCCAGGTCGAGGGTGCGGCGCAGGAAGGCCGCCGGGCGGTCGAGCAGGCGCGCGCTGGTGCGCGGCGCGCCG
>DASRYN010000050.1:0-3282 GCA_035687185.1 Pseudoxanthomonas sp.
CGCGGCCACCACCAGGCACGGGATCGCGCCCAGCCCCAGCGGGCCGGTGGCCACGTCGGGAACCGCGGCCGCGGCGCGCAGGCCGGTCTGGCCGATCGGGCGCGACAGCGCGTCGGCGCTGCCGGCCAGGCCGGCATTGCCGCGCTCGAACACGCTGTGGTTGCCCTGGCGCAGGGCGAGGTAGGCCTCGGCGGGCACCGCGGCCTGCTCGAACCCGGCGGTCAGCACGCCCAGCGGCAGGCGCGCGTAGGCCACCGCGGGCGCGCCGGCCAGCTGCACCGGCGCGGCCACGCCCAGGCGCACCTGGCCCTCGTCGCGCACCACCGCGGCCACGGACCTGCCTTCGCTCAGGGCATGCTCCAGCAGCGCCAGGCGGCTGTAGCCGAACTCCGCCGGCTGGCCGTAGGCGCCGGCCAGGTCCGCGCCCAGCACCGAGACCTGCTCGGCCTGGGGCCAGGCCGCGGCGACCGCGGTGGCCGCGGCGCCGGCATCGCCGGCCGCCAGCGCCGCCTGCACGTCGGCCGCCTGCAGGCGCTCGCCCAGCCGCGCGGCCTGCGCCGCCACGGTGGTGGCGGTGGCCGCGACCGCCTGGTCGCGGGCCTGGCCCAGCTGGCGCTCGCGCGCCTCGCCGCGCCACTGGGTCACCCCGCTCCAGCCGAACCACGCCGCCAGCAGCGCCAGCAGCACCGCCAGCAGCGGCGCCGCGCGTTTCGCTTCCGCCAGCCCGGGCCGGCCTGCTTCCGTATTCGCCATGCTTGTCACCTTCCTAACGTGTGCCGGTATGGCCGAAGCCGCCTTCGCCGCGCTCGCTCGCGGCGAAAGTATCGACCACCTTGAATTCCGCTCGCACGATCGGTGCCAACACCAGCTGGGCGATGCGGTCGCCGGGCTGGATGGTGTAGGCCTCGCGCCCCCGGTTCCAGACGCTGATCAGCAGCGGCCCCTGGTAGTCGGCGTCGATCAGGCCGGTGCCGTTGCCCAGCACGATGCCGTGCCGGTGGCCCAGGCCCGAGCGCGGCAGCACCAGCGCGCACAGGCCCGGGTCGCCGATGTGGATGGCCAGGCCGCTGGGCACCAGCGCCGCGTCGCCCGGCTGCAGCACCAGCTCGGCCTCCAGCGCCGCGCGCAGGTCCATGCCGGCGCTGGCGGGGGTGGCGTAGCCGGGCAGCGGCCAGGTGTCGCCGAACCGCGGGTCGAGCAGTCTGACCTGCAGGACGTGACGAGCGTGCCTGTCGCTCATGCGCGCAGCCGCTCGGCGATCAGCGCCACCAGGCCGTCGGCCAGGCGCACCTTGGGCGCGGGCGGGAAGTCGCGCTCGCCGCCGGCCCAGTAGGCGGTCATGGCGTTGTCGTCGCTCTCGAAGCCGCTGCCGGGCACGCCGACGCGGTTGGCCACGATCATGTCCAGGCGCTTGGCCGCCAGCTTCTGCCGCGCGTAGTCGGCCACGTTGTCGGTCTCGGCGGCGAAGCCCACCACGAGCTTCAGGCCGGCGTCCTCGCGGCTGGCGACCTCGGCCAGGATGTCGGGCGTGCGGACCAGGTCCAGCACCAGGTTCTCGCCGGTGCCGGTCTTCTTGATCTTGCTGGGCGAGAACGCGCGCGGGGTGTAGTCGGCCACCGCGGCCGCGCCCACGTACACGTCGGCCGGCAGCGCGGCGGCCACCGCCTGGCGCATCTGCGCGGCCGAACGCACGTCCACGCGGCGCACGCCGGGCGGGGTGTCCAGCTGCACCGGGCCGGCGACCAGCACCACTTCGGCGCCCTGGCGCGCGGCGCTGGCGGCCACGGCGAAGCCCATCTTGCCGCTGCTGCGGTTGCCCAGGTAGCGCACCGGGTCCAGGTCCTCGTAGGTCGGGCCGGCGCTGACCACCACGCGCAGGCCGGCCAGCAGGCCTTCCTCCGCCGGAGCGGCGCCGGCGCACAGCGCGGCGACGATCGCCCCCGGCTCGGACAGGCGGCCCGGGCCGGATTCGCCTTCGGCCAGCGGGCCGTCGTCCGGCCCGATCACCTGCACTCCGCGCGTGCGCAGCAGGCCGACGTTGGCGCGGGTGGCCGGATGCGCCCACATGCGGTGGTTCATCGCCGGCACCACCGCCAGCGGGGCGTGGGTGGCCAGGCACAGCGTGGTGACCAGGTCGTCGGCCAGGCCGTGGGCCAGGCGCGCCAGCAGGTCGGCCGTGGCCGGGGCCACGACCACGCGGTCGGCCCAGCGCGCCAGCTCCAGGTGGCCCATGGCCTGCTCGGCCGCGGTGTCCCACAGCGTGGTCCGCGCCGGATGGCCCGACAGCGCCTGGAAGCTGAGCGGGGTGACGAACTGCTGCGCGCCGGCGGTCATGGCCACCTGCACCGCGGCGCCGGCCTCGCGCAGCCGGCGCACCAGCTCCAGCGCCTTGTAGGCGGCGATGCCGCCGCCCACGCACAACAGGATCCGCTGTCCCGCCAGCGCGGCGGTGGCCGAGGCACTCACGTCGGGATTTTCCTAGACGGTACAGGCCCACAAGCTTACTCCAAGGGCGCAACGGGCCGATGCCGGCCGGCCCGGCGCGGCGGCAAGCTGGGGCCATGCACATCCGCGACTGGCCCGCCGGCGAACGTCCCCGCGAGAAGCTGCTGGCGCGCGGCGCGTCGGTGCTGTCGGACGCCGAGCTGCTGGCGATCTTCCTCGGCTCGGGCCTGCAGGGCCGCGACGCGGTGCAGACCGCGCGCGAGCTGCTGGCCGCGCACGGGCCGCTGCGCGCGCTGCTGGACCTGCCGCCGGCCGCGCTGGCGCGCCTGCCCGGCCTGGGCCCGGCCCGGGCCTGCAAGCTGGCCGCGGCGCTGGAGCTGGGCAACCGCCACCTGGCCGCGTCGCTGGAACGCGGGGAAGCGCTGACCGACCCGGCCACCGCGGGCCGCTACTTCGCCCGCCGCCTGCGCCCGCACCGGCACGAAGTGTTCGCGGCCCTGTTCCTGGACACCCGGCACCGCGCGCTGGCCTTCGAGGAGCTGTTCCAGGGCACCATCGACGGCGCGGAGGTGCATCCGCGCGAAGTGGTCCGCCGCGCCCTGGCGCACAACGCAGCGGCGGTGATCGTCGGCCACAACCACCCCTCCGGCTGCGCCGATCCCTCGCCGGCCGACCGCGCGGTCACCGCCCGCCTCAAGCAGGCGCTGGCGCTGGTGGAGGTGCGGCTGCTGGACCACTTCGTGGTGGGCGACGGCGAGCCGGTGTCGCTGGCGGCACGCGGGCTGGTCTGAGCGGCCGGCGGGCGCGGCGCCGCGCCGGTTCAGGCGAAGTCCGCCG
>DASRYN010000051.1:0-15219 GCA_035687185.1 Pseudoxanthomonas sp.
CAGCGCGGCGAGCATCTCCGCCGGGTCGCGGCTGCGCTGGCCGCGGCGGGCGTGTCCCAGCACCAGGCTCAGCAGGTGGCCGAAGTCGTGGGCCACGCCGCTGGCCAGGCGGCCGACCGCCTCCAGCTTCTGCGCATGCACCAGCAGCTCGCGCGAGCGGTCCTTCTCCAGCATCTCCAGCTGCAGGCGGTCGCGCGCGCGCGCCAGGTCGTCGCCGCGGCGGCGCGCGGTGCGCAGGCTGCGCCGCAGCGCGGCCAGCGCCGCGTCCAGCACCGCGGCCACCGCGACCAGCCCGGCGATGGCATGGAAGGCGCGCTCGGCGATGGCCGCCATGACCGCGCGCGCGAACAGCATCCCCGCCGCGTCGCGCCACGCGCCGGCGAGCATCGCCAGCGCCATGCCGCCCACCGTCGCCCACAGCGCGGCGCGGCCGAGCATGAGGCCGGCCGCCAGCACCGGCAGCAGCTGCGCGACCTGCTGCGACAGGTGCACCGTCATTCCCGAACGCCAGTACGCGGCGGCGATGATCAGCAGGCTGCCGGCCACGTACGCGGCCGCCGCCGCGCGGTGCGCGCCGCGGCGCGAGGCCAGCAGACAGCCCCAGGCCAGCACGCCGTTGACCGAGGCCAGCACGATCGAGCCGGGATCGAGCAGGACGTCGGCCCGCCACCACGCCACCAGCAGCGACAGCGGCTGGTACACGCCGACGAACGCCAGCAGGCCTTCCAGGATGCGCGCGCGCCGCAGGGCCAGGGTGTCGGGAGGGCGGTTTCCGTCGGACAGGATCGGCTCGGGCTGCGGCTGGACTCCAGCGGCTATAGTAGCCGCCCGGCAGGACGCCGCCCGGCGCGCGGCGCCGTCCGCGGCGCGTCGCGCCTGCGCCCAACTCCGAGGGAAGGCTGTCCGATGACCGTTTCCGTTGCCCCGCTGCGCGGCGCACGCCGCACGCTCGCCCTGGCCGCCCTGCTGGCCTGCGCCGCCGACGCCCACGCCCAGACCGCCCCCGTGGCCGATCCGTATGCGCCGCGGGTGCAGCAATGCATGATGGCGGCCACCGCGCAGCCGCACCAGGCACTGCAGCTGGCAGGCGAACTGCTCGCCGCCGAGGGCCTGCCCGGCGTGGCACGGGTCGGCGCACTCGGCTGCCGCGCGATGGCGTTGCACATGTCCGGCCAGGGCGCCGCGGCGCTGGAAACGGTCGACCGGCTGCTGGCGGCCAGCCAGGAGCCCGGCATCCCGGTGCCGCTGCGCATGAACGCGCAGTTGCAGGGCGCATCGGTGCTGCTGGCCAGCGCGGGGACGCAGGCGCGCGCGCTGGCGCTGATGGAAGACGTGCTGGACGAGTCGCGCCGCCGCGGCGAGCCGGCGACCACGCTCAACGCGCTGATGAGCATCGGCGGCGCGCACGCCTCGATCCTGGACGACCCGGCCGGCGCGCTGCCCTACTTCGAGCAGGCCATCGAACTGTCGCGCCGGCTCCCGCGCGCGCCGCACATGCAGGAGGCCGGCCTGCACTACAACCACGCCTATGCGCTGCTGCGGCTCGGCCGCCACGCCGAGGCCCGCCAGGGCTTCGAGCGCGCGCTGGAGATCGCGCGCGCGCAGCCCGGGCAGCAGGCGTTCGCCGACCGCGTCGCCAGTCACCTGGGCGAGATCGAGCGCGCCACCGGCGACCGCGGCAAGGCGCGCACGCTGCTGGAATCGGCGCTGGCCGCGCAGGAGCGCAGCGGCGACGCGCACGGGCAGACCGTGACCCGGCACCGGCTGGCGCAGCTGGCGCTGGACG
Source organism: Pseudoxanthomonas sp. (assembly GCA_035687185.1). GTDB lineage: Bacteria > Pseudomonadota > Gammaproteobacteria > Xanthomonadales > Xanthomonadaceae > Pseudoxanthomonas. The sequence continues at coordinate 1,787 of DASRYN010000051.1, forward strand.
AGGGCCAGCTGGACCTGGCGGCCGAGCGCGGCGCGCAGACGCTGGCGCTGGCCGAGCGCGGCCGCTTCGTGATCGAGATCCGCGACGCGCTGGAACTGCTGGCCACGGTTCACGCGGCCCGCGGCGAGCCGGCCGAGGCGGCGCGCTACACCCAGCGCATCCGCGCCATGGAGCGCGAGCGCGACCGCGCCGCCGGGCTGGAGAAGCTGGCGCGCATGCAGGCCCAGGTCGAGCGCGAGACCGCGCCGGGCAATGCCACCGCGCAGGACCTGGGCCAGGCCCGGCTGCTGCGCAACGCGGCGCTGGCGGCGCTGGCGCTGGTGCTGGCGGTGGGCGGCGTCCTGCTGTGGCGCATGCGCCGCCGGCAGCGCCACCTCCGCGAACTCGGCAGCACCGACCCGCTCACCGGCCTGCCGAACCGGCGCGAGGCCGACCGCCGGGTGACCGCCATGCTCGCCGCCCATCCGGGCGACGGCGAGCGCCGCTGCGTGCTGCTGCTGGTGGACGTGGACGCCTTCAAGGCCATCAACGACGAGCACGGCCATGCCACCGGCGACCAGGCGCTGGCGCACGTGGCGCGCACCCTGCGCGCGGCCTGCGACGGCGAGGACGTGGTGGCGCGCTGGGGCGGCGAGGAGTTCCTGGTCGCGCGCGCGGACAGTTCGCGCGAGGCGGCCTTCGCCCTGGCCGAGCAGCTGCGCGGGGCGGTGGCGCGCGCGCCGTTCCCGCTGCCGGGCGGCGCGCTGCTCGAGCTGACGGTGTCCATCGGCCTGGCGCCGTGCCCGTTCTTCCCCGGCGCGGCGAGGCCCGCCCCGTGGCAGGAGGCGCTGAACATGGCCGACCGCGCGCTGTACGCGGCCAAGGACGCCGGCCGCAACGCCTGGGCCGGGCTCTGGGGCCTGGCCGGCGGGCAGGCCGGCCTGCGCGAGGTACGGCAGGACCCGGAGGCGGCGCTGGCCCGCGGCTGGATCGTGGCCGGCGGCAACCGCCCCGTGTCCTGGAGCCTGGCGCGCGAGGAGGCGCCCGAGGCCGCCGAGGCGCCGTAGCGCCGGCGGCCGCGGCGCGGCTCAGCGCACGATGAAGCGGGCTTCCACGCGGCGGTTGGGCAGCAGGCATTCGTGCAGCGCCGCGCGGGGCTCGACCCCGGCGCAGTCCTGCACCTGCTCGGCATCGCCGCGGTAGCTGTAGGCGATCCGGCCGGCCTCGATGCCGCGCTCGACCAGCAGGTCGCGGACGGTCCGGGCGCGGCGCGCGGACAGGCCCCGGTTGTACTCGTGGCCGCGGCCCTGCATGCGGTCGGCGTGGCCGACCAGTTCCACCCGCTCGAGCACCAGGCTTTCCTCGGCGATCCGCGCCAGCGCGCGGTCCAGGCCCTGGAGCGAGTGCGCGCGGATGTCGCGGCGGCCGTCGCGGTCGAACTCGAACAGCACGTTGGCTACCAGCGGCGCGACCGGCGCGGGCGCGGGCGCGGCGGCATCCGCGCACTGGCGCGCGAGCGCCTCGGCGTCGGCCACCCAGTCCTCGGCCATCTGGATGTAGGGCCGGGCGTGGCGCCACTGCTGCTGGTTGAACTCGTTGCCCGCGTGGACCAGCTCGACCTCGCCGCAGGCCACCGCCTGCTGCGCGCAGGCGAAGCCGGGCGTGCCGTGGATCGCTCGCAGGCGCGCCCACAGGTCCTGGCGCAGCAGCCGCGCGCCATTCACCAGCGGGGTGTCGGTGGGCAGCGGCTGCCGGTCCTGTTCCATCGCCGCGACCAGCTTCACCGACTCGTCCAGCGCCGCCTGCGGGAACGTGCTGCGGTCGTTGCGGCCGTACTCGTGGAAGGACACGTCCAGCCAGCACTGCGCCTTGGACAGGTGGTAGTCGCGCAACGGGCGGCCGGCGTCGTTGAGCGCCTGGATGCGGCCCTGCGTGGCCTGGTAAGCCTGCAGGTCGGCGTGGATGGCCTCGTCGCTGATGCGCGCCTGCGGCGCGGCCAGGCGCACCGCGTCCTGCGCGGCGGCCGGGGCCGCGGCCAGGCCCGCCAGCAGGACGGTGGCCAGTGCGTGCGGCAGGAGGGGAAGGGGATAGGGCATGGTCGTGTTCATTCGGTCGTCGCTCCGTGGCGCACGGGGTCGCGATAGCGGGGTTCGTCCCTGCGGAACAGGTCCTCGTCGAACTTGAAGCGCAGGCGCAGGTAGAAGCCCTGCTGGGTGTACTCGTAGCCGGACAGGTCGCGGTCGCCCTCGAAGCCGGTCCAGTTGTAGCCGGCCGACAGCCACAGGTTCTGCCGCAGGAGGCGGCCGATCTCCACGCCATAGGCGTACTGGTTGGCCCCGTCCTGCCCGCGGAAGGTGGACGCCATCACCCCGACGTCCCAGTTCTCGGTGACGTCGTAGACCGCGCGGCCGGAGAGCAGGACGGCCCGGAAGCGGCTGTCCACGTAGCTGCCGTCGGCGTGCGCGAAGCGGTCCTCCTGCCACTTGCCGGCCACCCGCCCGGTCAGCCACCACGGCCGCGAGGGATGCCAGTCCGCGTGCATGGAGACGATGTGGGCGCGGGTACGGATGTCCTGGTGGCCGCCCTCCACCACGCGTCCCTGCTCCAGCACCAGCCCGCTCTCGTCGTGCTCGAGCTTGTACTCGTAGCGCGCCAGCGCGTTGACCCGGTTGGTGTCGGTGTCGCGGAACGCCAGGCCCACCTGGAAGCGGTCCTGGAGCACGTCGCCGCGGCTGCGGTAGTCGGTGGCCAGCAGGTAGTTGCGCGCCAGCACGGTCCAGTCGCGGCCCAGCTTGCGCGCCGCCAGCAGCTGCACCAGGGTGGTGTCGAAGGCCTCGTCGACCTCGGTGCCGGCGACGTCGCCGGAGATGCGGTGCTCGATGCGCGCCGAGCCGCGCCAGAGCGGGTTGGCGGTGTAGTCCAGGCCGAAGGCCAGGCCGGTGGCGTCGCCGGTGGGGCCGTCGTAGACCTTGACGTGCTCGGCCGAGCCGCTCAGGCGCAGGCCCTCGGCCACGTTCCAGGTCTGGCGGATGCCGGAGGCGGCCTGCAGGTCGCGCCCGGCCACCGCGTCGCGCATGCGGTACTCGCTGAACACCTGGGTGTCGCGCACGTAGCTGCTGTCCACGCCGAACACGAAGGCGTCGGCCTCGCGGCCGGCCTCGGTGATGCCGTAGGCGCTGGTCAGGCCGGTCTGCTTCTCGTAGCGGCCGTACAGGCGGCTGCGCTCGAACACGCGGTAGTCCACGCCCAGGGCCAGGCGGTTGCGGTCCTCGCCGCGGACCTCCTGCTCGACTTCGCCGCCGACGGAGAACCGCTCGCTGGCGCGGAAGCCCACGCCGATCCGGGCGGTCTCCGACTCCAGCCGCGTGCCCACCGGCAGGCTGCTGGTCCATTCGCCCTGCGCACCGCTGCTGCCCAGCACCGGCAGGCCGGTCAGCGGGTCCAGCGGCTGCTGGCCGTAGCCCAGCGCGCCGCCGCCGGCGCCGGTGGCGTAGCCGCCGGTGAGCCCGCCGGCGTTGCCGAAGGGCGTGGCGCCGGTCCACGGCGAATAGGCGCCGACGGTCTCGCGGATGCTGCGCAGCCCCACGTCCAGGGTCACGCGCTCGGTGGCGCCGATGCGCAGGCCCAGGCCGGCCGCGTCGCGCTCGCCGCCCTCGGGGTTGCGGTCCTCGCTGCGCAGCGCCTCCACGTACGGCTCGAAGGGCCCGTCCACCTTCCAGGCCAGGCGCGCGCTGTACTCGCCGCGGCCGCCGTACAGCGGCGAGGCCGGGTTGTTGAAGGCCGGGTCGGTGCGCGCGGCGAACACCCGCGCCTGCAGCCGGTCGCCCTCGTGCGCGAACTCCACGCGCCAGGCGTCGCCCTCGACCATGCCGGCGGCGTCGGCCAGCGCCGGGGTGGCGACCTGGTTGACGCTGTTGGTGTTGACCTCGCTGCGGGTGCGCGCGACCTCGGCCACCAGCGAGGTGCGCTCGCCGAAACGGTAGCTGGCGTTGGCGCTGGCCATGCGGAACGCGGCGAGCGGGTTGCGGTGGTCCACCGCCGAGCCGCCGACCTCCAGCCGATCGGTGAGCTTCAGCTGGGCGTCGGCGCCGTAGGTCCAGAACTTCTCCACGCCCAGGTCCATCTCGTAGGTGATGCGCAGCGAGACGGGGTTGAGGTCGGCATCGAAGGCCGGCAGGAACTGGTTGAGCAGGATCCGGCCGGAGAACGGCTCGAAGCTGTAGTCCACCAGCCGCGCCAGCGGCCGCACCTCCACGATCCGCGACGGCTGGTAGCGGTCGCGCACGACCACCTCCACGCGCTCGCTGCCCTCCAGCACCGCGCTGTTGCCAAGCGCGTAGGGGCCGCTGCCCTGGCTGGCGAACTCCTCGACCACCTGCCGCAGCGAATCCTGGATGGCGAACACGTTGCCCTGCGCGCGCGCGTTCTCGAAGTGCCAGCCCAGGCCGGTGGCGGTGCGGTTGTACGTGCCCAGGCTGCGCGGCGCCAGGGGCCCGGTGCCGCCGGTGCCGGTGGCGGTGGCCAGGGTCTGCCCGGTCTGGAAGTCGCCGTACAGCAGGTAGCTGCGGCCGCGGTCCACGCGCACGTACAGGCGTTCGGCCGAGCGCGCGTCGAAGCCGCGCAGCGAGGCATCGCCGTAGACCGGGTAGAACTCCTCCGGCCGCACGTCGCGCAGCAGCCGCGCGCGCACGTCCTTGTCCGAGTCGTAGGCGGCGGTGAGCAGGTACTCGCCCTTGATCCGTCCCTTGACGAAGAACGCCGTGCGCGCGGCGGCGCTGGCCTTGCCGTCGTTGAAGCGCTTCTCCCAGCGGCGGATCTCGCGCTCGAAGGCGTCGCCGCGCTCCACCGGGGCGATCAGGTCGCGGGCGCCGCTGCGGCTGAAGTTGATCACGCCCTCGACCAGGCCGGTGGCGAGCAGCTCGCGCATCTCCGGCACGAAGCCGACCACGCCCTCGGCCGCCTGCGCGCCGGCGGTGATGCGCAGGCGCACGTCCTGCGGCTCGTGCGGCGCGACGAGGTGGAACTCGGCCACGCCGTCCTCGACCGCCAGCTGCACGCCGGGCACGACCTTGTCGGCATCGCCGGCGCCGGGGCCCAGCTCGTCGGTGCGCGAGCCCGGCAGGCGGATGCGCCCGCCGCTGTGTTCCAGCGTGGCGTAGGTGCGGCCGCGAAGCGGCGCGCCGTCGGCATCGAGCAGCTGCAGGCGCACGTGCACCGCCGACTGGCCGTCGGCCGGCACCCCGTCGCGGTCGAGCTCGACCACGATGCGCGCGACCTCGCCGTTGGCGGCGTAGTCCACCGCGCCGTGCCGCAGGTCCAGCGCGCGCGGGGCTTCGCCGGTGGCGGCCGGGGACTGCGGGTAGAGCGCCTCGGACGTGCCCAGCACCGGGGTGAACCGGGTGCCCGGCACGCCCTGGGCGAACGCGGGCACGGTCACGGCGATGGCGCAGGCCAGCAGGCTCAGGCGCGGCGCGCGGGACGCATGACGGAATGCGGGCAGGCGGCTCATGGCTGCGCCTCCTGGCCGCCCTGGGCGGGATTGAGCGGTCTTGGCTCCACGATCTCGGGGCTCTGGTTGGCCGGGTCGGTCGCCTGGCGCGGGCTGCGCGGCGGCTTGCTGTCGAAACGCAACGCGGGCTGGCCGGCCTCGGTCTCGGGCGCGCGCACCTCGCCCTGGGTGCGGCGGGCCTTGACCTGCTCGATCACCGGGTTGGAGCAGCTGCCCTCGACGAAGTCGGCGCGGTGCAGCTCGCCGTTCCTGAGGTCGACGAACAGGCTGTCGGCGTCGCCGAGGTTGCGGTTGCTGCTGGTGGTCAGGCGCGCGCCCACCGGCAGGGTGGAGGCGTCCACCTTGAGGGTGTGGCTGCGCGGCGGCAGGCCGCAGTAGCTGTACTTGCCCTCCGAGTCGCTCACCATCCAGGTGCCGTCCTCGAAGTACATGCGCACGCCGGGAATGCCCAGCTCCTCCAGGTCCTGCACGTGGTTGCCGTTGCAGTCCACGAACACCTTGCCCAGCACGCAGCCCTCGCTGGCGAACACGCCGCCGCGCACGGTGACGCGGTACTCGGCGCGGTTGGAGGCCACGCTGCCCGGCAGCGGCGCGTGGCTGGCGGGATCCACGCAGTGGTCCTCGCGCTGGCAGCCGTGCGCCTGCGCGCGGTTGACGCCGTCGCCCTGGTCGGCGCCCACGCCGACGCGCACGCGGTAGGTCAGCACCTTCCGCGCCTCGGCCGGCAGCGGGCCGGCGTCGAAGGCCAGCGTCGGGCCGGGGGCGCCGCGCGGATCGGCCAGCGGGGCGCCGTCCAGGCGCGCGCTGCCGGCGACGTAGGTGAAGCCGCGGGGCAGGCGGTCGAGCACGTCGACCTGGTACAGGCCGGCGCCGGACACGTGGCGCACCTCGATGGTGTACAGCAGGCTGTCGCCGATCTCGGCCACGGCGCGGTCGCCGCGCTTGGCGATGCTCAGCACGGTCGGCACCTGCGGCAGCTGCACCTCGTTGGGCACCCGGCACAGGTTCTGGGTGATGGCCGGGTCGCACTCGGGCAGCTCGCCCGGGCGTTCCTCGAAGGTGGCGCGCTCCTGCGCGGTCGGGCCGCGCGCGGGCTCCTCACCGCCGCCGGAAACGGCCACCGCATTGTTGACCGGGCCGTTGCCCATCGCCGCGGGCAGCACCTGCACCGGCACGCGGATCGCGCCCGGGTGGGCCTGGCCCACCGCCAGTTCGCGGCTGCTGGCGCACTGGAAACGGGCCTCGCCCTCGGCACCGCTGCAGGTCCAGCCCTCGCCCGTGGGCGTGGCCGCCAGGACGATGCCGGCCGGCAGGCGGTCCTCGGCCACGTATTCGCCCGCGGTGGCGCGCTCGCCCACGTTGCGCACGCGGATCAGGTACTCGGCGGGCACGCCGACGGTGAACACCGGGGTGCCGGCGGACTTGCTGACCACCACGTCGGGCCAGGCGCGGAGCACCTGGCTCGGCAGGCGGCAGGCGTTGTGGACGATCGCCGGGTCGCAGACCGGCAGGCGCGGCACGTCGTTCTCGAACGCGTCGCGCTCCTCCGGCGTCGGCGCGCGGTACTCGTGCTCGCCGCCGCCCTCGACCAGCACCGCGTTGTGCACCGTGCCGGCCTCCGCGGCGGCCTCGCCGACCGCGACCGCCACGGTGATGGCCGCCGCCGAGGCCTCGCCGGCCGCCAGCACGGTGCTGCTGCGGCAGCTGAAGCGGGTGTCGCCCGCCGCGCCGGTGCAGGTCCAGCCCTCGCCTTCCGGCGCGGCCGCCAGGGTCACGCCCTCCGGCAGGCGGTCGTGGACCACGTACTCGCCCACGGTCGCGCTCTGGCCGCCGTTGCGCACGCTGATCCGGTAGCTGGCGGCGTTGTGCGTCACCAGCACCTCCGGGGTGGCCGACTTGCTCACCAGCAGGTCGGGGGAGTCGCCGATCTCGCCGAAGTTGTTCTCCACCGACTCGGCGCCGGCGGGCAGCACGATGGCGGCGATGGCCGAAGGCACGGTGGTCTTCGGCGTGGCGTTGCCGCCGTGGCTGCCGGCGGTGGTGTGGCCGTTGAGCGTCTGCGGCGGCTGCACCGGCTCGGTCACGGTGTAGGTGCCCGGGCGCAGGCCGTCGAAGCGGTAGCGGCCCTCGCTGTCGGTGGTGGTGCGCCGGGTCACCTCGGCGCCGGTGTCGTCGGTGCCGGTGAGCACGACCTCCACGCCGGGGATGCCGGTCTCGTCCGCGTCCACCCAGCCGTCGTCGTCGCGGTCGTTGTACACGCGCCCGGCGATCGCGGCCGCGCGCACCTCGCCGAAGTTGTTCTCGGTCGAGCGCTGGTTCGGGCCCAGGACGATGCCGGCGATGGCCGACGGCACGGTGGCCACCGGCGTGGCGCTGCCGCCCAGGCTGCCGGGCACGGTCAGGCCGTTGAAGGTGCCCGCCGGCTGGCCCGGTTCGGTCACGGTGTAGGTGCCCGGCAGCAGGCCCTCGAACGCGTAGCGGCCGTCGGCGCCGGTGACGGTCTCGACCGCGACCGTGCCGCCGGTGGCGTCGGTCCCGCTCAGCCGCACCACCACGCCGGGGATGCCTTCCTCGCCCGGGTCGATCGCCCCGTCGTTGTCCAGGTCCAGCCAGACGCGGCCGGCGATGGCGCTGTTCACCGGGATCTCGCCGAAGTTGTTCTCGATCGAGTGCTGGTTGACGCCCAGGACGATGCCGGCGATGGCCGAGGGCAGGGTGGTCGCGGGCGTGGCGCTGCCGCCGAGGCTGCCGGCCACGGTCTGGCCGTTGCGCGTGCCGCGCGGCTGCGTGGGCTCGGTGACGGTGTAGGTGCCCGGGGCCAGGTTGGGGAAGGCGTAGCGGCCGGAGGCGTCGGTGTCGACGGTGGCCGTGACCGCGTTGCCGGCCACGTCGGTGCCGGTCAGGGTGACGGTCACGCCGGCGATGCCGCGCTCGCCGGCGTCCACCACGCCGTCGTCGTCGCTGTCCATCCACACGCGGCCGACGATCGAGCTGTTTTGCGGGATCTCGGCGAACAGGTTGTCCACGGAGGCCGCGCCCGGCACGGTCAGGTCGATGGCGGTGATGGCGCTGGGCACGACCGCGACCGGCGTGGCCACGCCGCTGGGCGTGCCGCCCACGGTGCCGGCGGTGGTGATGCCGTTGACCGTGCCGGTCGGCTGGGTGGGCTCGGCCAGGGCGTAGGTGCCCGGGCGCAGGCCGTCGAAGGCGAAGCTGCCGTCGGCCAGGGTGGTGGTGCTCAGGTTGACCGCGTTGCCGAGGTCGTCGATGCCGGTGAGCACGATGGACACGCCGGCGATGCCCACGTCGGCCGGGTTGCTCTGCGTGCCCTCGTTGTCGACGTCGAAGAACACCACGCCGGACACCGACACCGGCACGGTCTCGCCGAAGTTGAACGCGGTGCCGTCGGCGGTGAGCTGGATGCCGGCGATGAGGTCGATGGCGCCGGGGTCGGTCTGCACGGTGCAGGCCGCGCCGCAGGGCGCGCCGCCGATGGCGCCCGGCGCCACCGCGCTGGGCAGGTTGAGGTAGCCGGCCGGCAGCGGCTGGCGCACGGCGTAGGTGCGCCCCGGGCTCAGGCCGTCGAAACGGTAGCTGCCGTCGGCCGCGGTGACGGCGCTGCCGCCGGGCGCCGGGACGTAGGCCGAGGTCCCGGCGTCCCACACCAGCAGCTCGACGGTGGCGCCGGCGATCGGCGTGTCGGCGCTGCCGGCGTCGTAGACGTCGTCGCGCGCGCGGTCGGCGAAGACGACGCCGGACAGCGAGTACAGGTGGGTCTCGGGGAAGTCGAACTGCACGCCCTGGCCGCCGCCGGCCAGGACCACGCCGCCGATCACGCTGGTGCCGGGGCCGTTGGCCACGGCGTAGCCGCCGGCGGCCGGCGCCACGCCGGTGCTGGCGGCGCCGCGGACCGGACGCGGGGTGTTCGGCTGCGGCACGCCGTTGTCGTAGCCGGCCGGTTGCGTCTGGGTGAGGGTGTAGCCGGCGGCGTCCGACGGCGCCAGGCCGTCGAACAGGTAGTCGCCGTTGGCGTCGGTGGTGGCGGTGCGGCTGACCGGGTTGCCGTACAGGTCGGTGCCGGTGAGGGTCACGGTGACGCCGGCCAGGCCGGTGTCGCCGCCGGCGCCGGTGCCGTCCTGGTCGCCGTTGTCGTTGCGGTCGTGGAACACGCGGCCGGCGAGGCTGGCGTTGCGCACCTGCACGGCCGAGTCGTCCTCGTTGTTGGACGGGTCGGCGTCGATCGACACCTCGGTGCCGGTGCTGTCGCGGCCCGGCTGCACCTGCGCCTGGTTGATGCGGTCGGCCAGGAACGGCGCCGATGCCGAACCGTCGTACACGCCCGGCTTGGGCCGCGCCCACAGGGTGACGGCCACCTGCGCGCCGGCCGGGAAGTTGCCGCCCAGGTCGCAGGTGATGCCCTGGCGCTGCGACGGCAGGGTGACGCTGGCCGGCCCGCTGGACAGGTAGCACACGTTGTCGGTGCCCGGCGCCGGCGCGCTGCCGGCCACGGCCAGCGGACCCGACAGCGACGCGCCGCCCGCGGCGCTGGCCACCGGCGCCTGCGCCCCGGCGGTCATCCACTCCAGGCCGCTGGGCAGGGTGTCGACCAGCCGCATCTTCTCGACCGTGGCCGGGCCGTTGTTGGCGAGCACCAGGCGGTATTCGACGGGCTGGCCCACGTCGACCGGGCCGGCGGTTTCGGTGCTTTTCGTGATCGCCAGGTCCGCGGTCGGGAAGATGGTGTTGTTGACCGAGGCCAGGTTGTTGGCCGCCTGCGCCGGGTCCGGGTCGCACCGGCCGGAGGTCTCGTAGACGTTGGTCTCGTCGGCGCACACGTAGGCGCGGTTGCCGAACACCACCGGGCCGGTGGCGGTGCCGGTCATGGTCAGCTCCAGCTCGAAGCGGACCATCTGCCCGGCGTCCAGCCAGCTGTCGGCCAGCGTCGGGGCGAGCTGGCACACCACGTCGGTGTTGGGGCCGCCGGGCTGGGAGCAGCTGATGGGCCGGGGCACGAACGCGAAGCTGGCGTCCGGGCTGCCGGAGTTCACGTTCCGGGGCGCGGCGGTGCCGCTGTCCACCAGGGCGAAGGAGAAGCCCGGCGGGACCGGGTCGAGGATGTCCGTCATCACGATCTCCTCGGCGCGCGAGGGACCGGCGTTGCGGACGGTGAAGCGGTAGCGCAGGGTGTCGCCCAGGCGGAACTGCGACTGGCCGGCGGGATACACCGCGGTCTTGCCCTGCTGCAGGTCGATGGCCGGCACCTGGACGTCGAAGGTCGCGGTGCGCTGGTTGTTGGACAGCGCCGCGGCGTCGTCGCACGCGGTCGAGGTGCTCACCGGCAGCGTGCTGGTCTCGGTGCGGTATTCGCAGTGGGCCGCGGCCAGCTCGACGCGCGCGGTGTTGGCCACGCCGGAGTACAGCACCGAGTTGGCGCCGCCCAGGTCGCCCACCGGCTTCTTGATGCGGGCGCGGATGGTGACCGTGCGCACCTCGTAGCGCGGCACCGGCTGGGTGTTCACGCACGAGACGCGGGTGATGTCGCCGCCGGGCGAGCTGGTGGAGCAGCTCATCGCCGCCGGGTTCGACGCGGTGGCGCCGACGAACTCGTACGCCGGCGTGGACAGGGTGGCCGCGCCGGTGTACAGGTCGTCGACGATGGTGAAGTCGCCGGCGGGGATGCTGCCGGGGCCCAGGTTCTGCGCGGTGAGCGTGAACTGGACGATCTCGCCCACCTTGGGCGTGGCCGGCGTGACCGTCTTGCTGGTCAGGGCCACGTCCAGGCGCGGCTCCACGTCCACCGCCGCGTCGTCGCTCATGGTCCCGGAGAGGATCGCGTTGGGCGAGGTGGTGGTGGCGGTGTTGGCCAGCAGCCGGGTGGCGCCCAGCAGCGGGCGCTGCACGTCGAGGCGGACGACGATGGTCTCGCCCGGGTCGACGTTGCTGAAGGAGCAGCTGAGCGTGCCGGACCCGGCGGCGATGGTGGCCGGGCACCCGGCCGCGGGCGCGCCGCCGCGGGTGACGGTCACCGGAATGGCCGGGGTGACGAAGTTGTGCGCCGGCGCGCCCGGGCTGCTGCCGACGTTGAGGATGCCCGGCAGGTTGTCGGTGAGGTTGAGGGTGGGGATGCGCTCCTGGCTGGGATTGGTCCCCACGTCCGGCGTGGCGATGGTGATCCGCCAGTGCATCTCCTCGTCGGCCGCCGGCAGCGTCGGCGGGGTGCCGGCCGGATCGACCCAGGTCGCGCCGTCGACCGAGGACTCCTTGCGCACCTCGATCATCGCGTGCCCGGAAACCACCGGCGTGGCCACCAGCCCGCCGCCGGCGCTGTCGCAGTCGTTGTTGCCGTCGGGATTGGTGTCGGCCGGCTGCGGGCCCGCGCCGCCGAGCAGCGCCACCGCCGTGGCGCCGGTGCAGGCGTAGTTGCTCAGCGTCACCGGCGCGGCGACCGCGCCCACCGTGGTGGTGAAGCGCACCTGGCGCGAGGCGCCCACCGCCAGCGAGCCGCTGTCGGTGCTGGTGCAGACGATTTCCTTGGTGCGGCCGCCGTCGGTGTACGGCGGGTGGTTGGCCACGCCGGGCGAGACCGCGCAGGTCCAGCCGGGGGTGGTGGCCGAGACGGTCACCGTGTCGCCGTCCACCTCGGCCGGCGTGGCGTAGTCCACCACCCGCAGCGGGCGCGCCGGGTCGTACTCGGCCGCGGCCAGGCTGCCCGGGCGGTTGGTGACGGTCAGGGTGGTGGTGATCGCGGTGCCCGGCGCCTGCGGACCGCTGCCGGGCGACTTGGTCTTGTCCAGGCTCAGGTCGGCGAACGGCTCGGCCACCTGGTACGGCAGCAGGATGGCGTTGTTGCCGGGGTTGGACTCGGCCATGCCCGCCGGCGGCGTCACCACCACCGGGAAGTCGCCGGCCGTGGCGGTCGCCGGCAGGGTCAGCGGCAGCGGGAACGACTGCGTGCCGCCGCTGGCGACGTTGCCGGTGACGCAGGTCACCCGCGTGCCGGCGTAGCTGTTGCCGGCCACGACCAGCGAGCCGGCGGCGCTGCTGCAGCCGAGCGGCAGCGTGCCGAGGACGAAGCCGGCGGGCACGACGGTGTCGATGGTGCCGCCGTTGGCCGGCAGCGGGCCGTTGTTGCGGTAGGTCAGGGTCAGCGTCTGGCTGCCGTTGACCGGCTGGTAGGTGGCCGGGAAGGCGCCCTGCGCCTGGAGGTCGGTGCCGGGCAGCGCGACGTAGTTCACCGTCGCCAGGTTGTTGCCCGGATCGCGGTCGAAGTAGTTGGCGTTGCCCGAGGCGATGGCGGCCTCGTTGACGAAGCTGCCGTTGGCGTTCTGGGTGCCGGTCACGGTGATCGTGCTGGCGTTGAACGCCGCGGCGGTGAACGGGCCGCTGTAGGTGCAGGTCAGGGTGCGCGTGGAGTTGGCGTTGGCGACCGTGTTGCAGCTGGGCGTGAGGCCGGAGAAGGTGCGCGCGGTGAGGGTGAAGTGCGAGCTGGTGCCCGGCAGGTTGTCGGTCACCACGATCGACGCCCCGGCGGGCACGTCGTTGCCGGCGATGCCGGGCGAGAGCACGAACACCACCGGGCCGCCGGCCACGGCGTCGCCGGCGGGCGAGGTCTTGGCCTTGGCCACGGTCAGGTCGCCGCTGTTGCGCACGTTGGCGGACACCGAGGCCACCGTCGGCACCGGCGTGTTGTTGCCGGTGGCGGTGAGGTTGAACCCGCCCACCGCCGCGCCGACCACGTCGACCGTGACGCTGCCGCTGGCGCCGACCGGGCCGTCGGCCACCACGCAGGTGACCACGCGCGTGCCGCCGTCGTAGCCGCACCCGGACGGCAGCGTGCCGACCACCACGTCCAGCTGGGTGGGGATGGCCAGCGTGAAGCTGTCGCCGGTGCCGGCCTGCAGGCGGGTCCAGTCGACCACGGCCTGGGCCTGCAGGCCCAGGCCGA
>DASRYN010000052.1:0-6159 GCA_035687185.1 Pseudoxanthomonas sp.
CCGGGGCCCGCCGCCGTCGCCGCGCGCAACGCCTCCTCCAGCGCCCGCATGTCGTAGGGCTTGCGCAGCACCGGCGCGCGCCGCAGGAGGGCGTGGTCGCGCGCGGCCGGCAGGGTCTCGTGGCCGGAGGCGAACACCACGTGCAGGCCCGGCCTGCGCTGCAGCGCCTGCGCGGCCAGGGCCACGCCGTCCACGTCGGGCAGGCCCACGTCGACGACCAGCACGTCCATCGCGTCGCCGGAGCCCAGGCGCTCCAGGGCCTGGCTCCCGTCGCCCGCCTCGAGCACCGCGTGCCCCAGCGCGTCGAGCATGTCCGCCGTGGAGAAGCGGATCATCGGGTCGTCCTCCACCAGCAGCACCGACAGCCGGCGTTGCGGCGCGGCGGCCGGCGGCGGCCCCGGGGGGCGTTCCGCGGCGGCCCGCTGGCGCTGGTTGCGCAGCACGTGGCGCAGCTTGCGCGCCAGCGCCTCGCGCGTGTACGGCTTGCTGAGCAGGTCGATGCCGTCGTCCAGGCGACCGTCGTGGACGATGGCGTTCTCGGTGTAGCCGGAGGTGAACAGCACCGCCACGTCCGGCAACCGCTCGCGGGCCCGGCGCGCCAGCTCCGGGCTGCGCATCGGGCCGGGCATCACCACGTCGGTAAACAGCAGGTCGATGGGCATGCCGCTTTCCACGATGGCCAGGGCGCTGCGCGCGTCCTTGGCCTTGAGCACGCGGTAGCCCAGGTCGGTGAGCATCTCCACCACCGTCGCGCGCACGTCCTCGTCGTCCTCGACCACCAGCACGGTCTCCGTGCCCCCGGTGACCGGGCCGCCGTCGACCACGGTCTCCACGTCCTCCTCGGCCCGCGCGCGCGGCAGGTACAGGCGCACCGTGGTGCCATGCCCGGGCTCGCTGTAGATCTTGATGTGGCCGCCGGACTGCTTGACGAAGCCGTAGACCATGCTCAGGCCAAGACCGGTGCCCATGCCCTCGGGCTTGGTGGTGAAGAACGGCTCGAACACCTGGTCCAGGATTTCCGGCGGGATGCCGCAGCCGGTGTCGCTCACCGCCAGCATCACGTACTGCCCCGCGGCCACGTCCGGATGGCGCAGGGCGTAGGCGTCGTCGAGGAAGGCGTTGCCGGCCTCGATGGTCAGGCGGCCGTTGCCGCGCATGGCGTCGCGCGCGTTGATGGCCAGGTTGAGCAGGGCGTTCTCGACCTGCACGGTGTCGACGAAGGTGTTCCACAGCCCGCCGGCGACCACGGTCTCGATCTCGATGCCCTCGCCGAGCGCGCGCCGCAGCATGTCGTCCACGCCGCGGACCAGCCGCCCGAGGTTGACGACCTTCGGCGCCAGCGGTTGCCGCCGGCCGAAGGCCAGCAGCTGCGAGGCGAGCTTGGAGCCCCGCTGGATGCCGGTCAGCGCGGTCTGCAGCCGGCGCTCGGCGCGCGGGTCGCCGGCCACGTCCTTGAGCAGCAGCTGCAGGTTGCCGCCGATCACCTGCAGCACGTTGTTGAAGTCGTGGGCCACGCCGCCGGTCAGCTTGCCGATGGCCTCCATCTTCTGCGCGTGGCGCAGCTGCGCCTCGGCCTCCATGCGCTCGGCGATGGCCGCGGCCACGCGCTGCTCCAGGGTCTCGTTGACCCGCTGCAGCACCTGTTCGGCCTCCTTGCGTTCGGTGATGTCGATCACCGAGCCGATGTGCCCGAGGAAGGCACCGTCCTCGGCCAGCCGCGGCGCGGCGGCGGCCAGCGCCCAGCGGTAGCAGCCGTCGGCGCGGCGCAGGCGGTACTCGGCGCGGAACGCGGCGCGCTGCGCGCAGGCCTCGCGCAGGGCCTGCTCGCTGGCGTCGCGGTCGTCGGGGTGCAGGGCGTCCCAGGCGCCGCGGCCCAGCGCGTCCTCCAGCGCCTGCCCGGTGAACTGCAGCCATCCGCGGTTGAGATAGGTGAAGCCGCCTTCCGTGTCGGCGATCCACATCATCACCGGCGCGTTGTCGGCCATGTTGCGGAAGCGTGCCTCGCTCTCGCGAAGGCTGCGCGTGGCCTCCTGGCGCACGCGCGCCAGCTCGAGGTTGGCGTTGATGCGGGCGACCAGCTCCCGCGCGGAGAACGGCTTGACCAGGTAGTCGTCGGCGCCGGCGTCCAGGCCCTCCACGCGCGCCTCCTCGCCGGCGCGGGCCGAGAGCAGGATGACCGGCAGGTCGCGCAGGGCGGGGTCGGCGCGCAGCTCGCGCAGCAGGCCGAAGCCGTCCAGCGCCGGCATCATGACGTCGCTGAGCACCAGGTCGGGGCGGTGGGCGCGGATGGCGTCCAGCGCCTCCAGGCCGTCGGCGGCGGCCTCCACCTCCCAGCGCGTGCCCAGCAGGCGGCGGATGTAGTCGCGCATGTCGGCGTTGTCGTCCACCACCAGGATCCGCGCGCCCGCCGCCGCGCCCTGCGGGCCGGCCTCGCGCAGGTCGTGGGTGCGCATCAGCGCCATGTCGTCGCCGGAGGACGGCAGCCAGCGCAGCGCCTCCTCCACGTAGGCCTCCGCGCGCATGGAGGCGGTGGTGCGCTCGCGCCCGGCGGCCAGGCGCTCGGCCGGCAGGTGCGCATGTCCCAACGGCACGGCGACGGTGAACGCGCTGCCCTCGCCGGGGCGGCTCTCCACCCGGATCGCGCCGCCGTGCAGCTTGACCAGCTCCTGCACCAGCGCCAGCCCGATGCCCGAGCCCTCGAAGGAGCGGCCCTTCTGGCCCTCGACGCGGTGGAAGCGCTCGAACAGGCGCGGCAGCTCCTCGGCCGGGATGCCCACGCCGGTGTCCTGCACGACCAGTTCCGCGGCACGGCCGTCGGCGGCCACGGACAGGCGCACCGCGATGCCGCCCTCGAAGGTGAACTTGAACGCGTTGGACAGCAGGTTCAGGACGATCTTTTCCCACATGTCGCAGTCCACGTGGACCGGCTGCGGCAGGGGCGGGCACTCGATGTGCAGGTAGAGGCCGGCACGGTCGGTGGCCGAGCGGAAGTTGGAGGCCAGCTCCGCGGTCAGGCGCGCCAGGTCCACCGGTTCGTAGCGGGCGTCCACGCGCCCGGCCTCGATGCGCGAGAAGTCCAGCAGCGAGTTGACCAGCTTGAGCAGGCGCAGGCCGTTGCGGTGGGCCGTCTGCAGGCGCTCGCGCTGCGCCGGCGGCAGCGCCAGGGCGCGGTCGTTCAGCGCATCCTCGATCGGCCCGATCATCAGCGTCAGCGGGGTGCGGAACTCGTGGCTGACGTTGGAGAAGAAGGCGGTCTTGGCGCGGTCGATCTCGGCCAGCGCCTCGGCGCGGCGGCGCTCTTCCTCGTAGGCCTGGGCGTTGGCCACCGCGCCGCCGATCTGCCCGGCCACCAGGCCGAGGAAGCCCTGGTAGTCGGCGTCGAACAGGCGGAAGGGGTTGAGCGCGGCCACCAGCACGCCCGCATGGCCGGTTTCGCCCGCCGCCAGCACCGGCAGGGCCGCGGCCTGCACCGGCGGCCGGTGCCATGCGCCGCAGGGGAGCCCGTCGCCGAACAGGGCCTGGATGTCGGCCACCAGGCGCGGCTGGTGGCCGCGCAGCACGTCTTCCAGCGGCCAGGGGCAGGGCTGGTCCAGGGCCACGCGCGCCGGCGCGGCGGGGTGGCCGGGTTCGATCCCGGCGCACGCGGCCAGCTCCAGGGCATGGCCATCGGGCGCCAGCATGTACAGCAGGGCGAAGGGCAGGTCGCGCGGATTGGCGGCCAGCGCCTGCGCGGCGCGCCCGCAGGCTTCCTGCCACGTGCGGGCGTCGGACGTGTCCGCCGCCAGCTGCCGCAGCAGCGCCAGCTGGCGGCCGCCGATCTCGGCCTGGGTGTCGTCGCTGTTGGCGCAGAAGATACCGCCCACGCCGCCGGCATCGTCCGGGATCGGGCTGTAGGAGAAGGTGTAGTAGGTCTCCTCCGGGTAGCCGTTGCGCTCCATGATCAGCAACTGCGACTCGACGTACGTGCCCTGGCCGCCGCGTCGCGGCGCCTCCAGCAGGGGCTCGATGTCGGGCCAGATCTCGCGCCACACCTCCTGCGCCGGGCGGCCGAGCGCGTGGGGGTGCTTGCCGCCGATGATGGCCTTGTAGGGATCGTTGTAGAGGTAGATCAGCTCCGGGCCCCAGCCGATCCAGATGGGCTGGCTGGAGGCGAGCATGATGCGCACCGCCATCTTCAGGCTGGCCGGCCAGCCCTCCGGCGGGCCCAGGGGGGTGGCCGTCCAGTCCTTGGCGCGCATGAGCGCGCCCATCTCGCCGCCCCCTTCCATGAAGTCCAGCGCGCCGCCGCGATGCTCGACTTCGATCGACGTATCGGTGCCGCTCAATCAACCCCCCTTGGCTCGATCCCGCGGTCGCCCGCGGCCTCGCGGAGCGCCCCCAGCACTTGTCCGGCATCGTACGGCTTGCGCAGGTAGGCCCGGTGCCGGACGGCCCGGGCGCGCGCGACGGTGGACGGGTCCGATTGTGCGGTCAGGAATATGATGGCCGTGTCAAAACGCGACGCCAGCAGCCCGGCCAGGGCGATGCCGTCGTCGCCGTCCTGGAGCCGGATGTCCACCAGCGCCACCGTGGGGCGATGGCTTTCGGCGATGGCCAGCGCATCGTCGTGGCCCACGGCCCAGCCGACCACGTCGTAGCCGTGGTCCTCCAGCAGCATTTCCAGCGAGGTGGCGACCAGGGCTTCGTCTTCGACGATGAGGATCTTGGGAGCGGGCAAGGCGGCGTCCGGCAGGGGAAAGGCGACACGCTACCGCGTCCCGGCCGCCGGTGCGCGTCCGTGGCGTATCCTGCGGCGCCCCGGGCCCGCGTCGGCTGGACGGCTCAGCTTCCTTGCCGGAGGCTGACGCCGTCTTCACTGGCGGCCCGGCGCGGTCCGTTAGGCTGCCGGGAATTCCGCACGGGGAGTACCGATGGCCAACCAAGAAGCGCACACCGGCATCGCCGCGGTCGGCCCGGTGCCGTGGGGAGCGCATTTCTGCCAGCTCTACGACACCGTGCAGGACATGGTCGACGTCCTCGTTCCGTACTTCCGGACCGGCCTGGAGCACAACGAGCTGTGCCACTGGGTCACTTCCGAGCACTTCAGCGCCGAAGACGCCCGCACCGCGCTGGGCGCGGCCTATCCCGGCCTGGACCAGGCCATCGCCCGCGGCCAGATCACCATCCTCGACCGCCGCCAGTGGTACCAGCGCAACGGCCGCTTCCGCGCCGAGGAGGTGGTGCAGGGCTGGCTCGCGCACGAGGCCGAGGCGCGTTCCTCCGGCTATGCGGGCTACCGGCTCACCGGCGACACGCTGTGGCTGGAAAAGCACGACTGGCACGAGTTCATCGAGTACGAGCGCCTGGTGACCGAAGCCTTCGGCAGCCGCCGGATGATCGCGCTGTGCACCTACTGCATGGGCCGCTGCGGGGCGTCGGAGGTGCTGGACATCGTGGGCACCCATGCCTTCGCCGTGGCCCGCCGGCGGGGCGAATGGCACCTGGTGGAGAGCCCGGCCATCAAGACCGCCAAGGCCGAGCTGGCCGAGCTCAACGCCACGCTGGCCGCGCGCGTGGACGCGGCCACTGCCGAGCTGCGCGAGCTGGTCGCGTACAAGGACGCCCTGCTGCGCGAGGTGCACCACCGGGTCAAGAACAACCTGCAGATCGTCAGCAACCTGCTGGCGATGAAGTCGCGCGGGGCGCCGGAGCAGGCCCGCCGGGTGCTGGCCGAGACCGCCGACCGGGTGCATGCGATCGGCGCCGTGCACGAGGCGCTCTACGAGACCCACGACGCGCGCATTCACCTGGTCCAGCGCCTGCGCACGATCATGGAGCGCATGCTCGCCTCGTACGAGCTGCAGGGACGCGTGGAGATGGACGTCTCCGGGGACGACCTGGACATCCCGCTGGAAGGGGCGGTGGCGGTGGCGCTGATCGCCACCGAGATGGCGTCCAATGCCTTCAAGCACGCGTTTCCCGGCGACCGTCGCGGGCGGGTCGCGGTGCGCGTGGCCGTGCGGCCCGACGGATGGTTCGAGCTGGACATCGCCGACGACGGCATCGGCTGGACCCCGGAGGCGGCCCGGCGCGGCTCCGGGCTGGCCATCGCCCTGGCGCTGGCGCGGCAGGTCAAGGGGCGGCTGGAGCTGGACGCACGGCCGGGCGCCGGCGTGCGGG
>DASRYN010000053.1:0-6031 GCA_035687185.1 Pseudoxanthomonas sp.
CGTCGCGCCCTCGCGCGCCTGCGCCTGGTTGCCCATGCACAGCGAGCAGCCCGGCATCTCCATGCGCGCGCCGGCGGTGCCGAAGGTGCCGTAGTGGCCTTCCTTGGTCAGCTCCGAGGCGTCCATCTTGGTCGGCGGCGCCACCCACAGGCGCGTGGGGATGTCGCGCTTGCCTTCGAGCAGCTTGGCCGCGGCGCGGAAGTGGCCGATGTTGGTCATGCACGAGCCGATGAACACCTCGTCGATCTTCGCGCCGGCCACGTCGGACAGCGTCTTCACGTCGTCCGGGTCGTTCGGGCAGGCCACGATCGGCTCGACGATCTCGTCCAGGTCGATCTCGATCACCGCCGCGTACTCGGCGTCGGCGTCGGCCTCCAGCAGCTGCGGGTCGGCCAGCCACTCCTCCATCTTGCGGATGCGCCGCTGCAGCGAACGCGCGTCCTGGTAGCCCTCGGCGATCATCCACTTCAGCAGGGTGATGTTGCTGTTGAGGTATTCGATGATCGGTTCCTTGTCGAGCTTCACCGTGCACCCCGCGGCCGAGCGCTCGGCCGAGGCGTCGGACAGCTCGAACGCCTGTTCCACCTTCAGCTGCGGCAGGCCCTCGATCTCCAGGATGCGGCCGGAGAAGATGTTCTTCTTGCCCTGCTTTGCCACGGTCAGCAGCCCCTGCCTGATCGCATACAGCGGGATCGCGTTGACCAGGTCGCGCAGGGTCACGCCCGGCTGCATCCGGCCCTTGAACCGCACCAGCACGCTCTCGGGCATGTCCAGCGGCATCACGCCGGTGGCCGCGGCGAACGCGACCAGGCCCGAGCCGGCCGGGAACGAGATGCCCACCGGGAAACGGGTGTGCGAGTCGCCGCCGGTGCCGACGGTGTCCGGCAGCAGCATGCGGTTGAGCCAGCTGTGGATCACGCCGTCGCCCGGGCGCAGCGAGATGCCGCCGCGGGTGGAGATGAACTCCGGCAGCGTGTGGTGCGTCTTCACGTCCACCGGCTTCGGGTAGGCCGCGGTGTGGCAGAACGACTGCATCACCAGGTCGGCCGAAAAGCCCAGGCAGGCCAGGTCCTTCAGCTCGTCGCGGGTCATCGGGCCGGTGGTGTCCTGCGAGCCCACCGAGGTCATCTTCGGCTCGCAATAGGTGCCCGGACGGACGCCCTTGCCTTCCGGCAGGCCGCAGGCGCGGCCCACCATCTTCTGCGCCAGGGTGTAGCCCTTGCCGCTGTCGGCGGGCTGTTGCGGCAGGCGGAACAGCGTGGACGGCGGCAGGCCCAGGGCCTCGCGCGCCTTGGCGGTCAGGCCGCGGCCGATGATCAGCGGGATGCGGCCGCCGGCGCGGACCTCGTCGAACAGCACCTCGGACTTGACCTGGAACTCGGCGATCACCTCGCCGCCCTTCAGCGCCTTGCCCTCGTACGGGCGCAGCTCGACCACGTCGCCCAGCTCCATCCCGGACACGTCCAGCTCGATCGGCAACGCGCCGGCGTCTTCCATGGTGTTGTAGAAGATCGGGGCGATCTTGCTGCCCAGGCACACGCCGCCGAAGCGCTTGTTCGGGATGTACGGGATGTCCTCGCCGGTCCACCACAGCACCGAGTTGGTGGCCGACTTGCGCGAGGACCCGGTGCCGACCACGTCGCCCACGTAGGCCACCAGGTGGCCCTTCTCCTTGAGCTTCTGGATCAGCGCGATCGGGCCGCGCCTGCCGTCTTCCTCCGGCTCGAACGGCGCGCCCTCGCGCCGGTTCTTGAGCATGGCCAGCGCGTGCAGCGGGATGTCGGGGCGGGTGGTCGCGTCGGGCGCGGGCGACAGGTCGTCGGTGTTGGTCTCGCCCGGCACCTTGAACACGGTGACGGTCAGCGACTGCGGCACCTCCGGGCGGCTGGTGAACCACTCGGCGTCGGCCCAGCTCTGCAGCACGGCGCGGGCGTTGGCGTTGCCCGCCCTGGCCTTCTCCTCCACGTCGTGGAACTGGTCGAACACCAGCAGGGTCTTCTTCAGGCCATCGGCGGCGATGGCGCCGACCTGGGCGTCGTCCAGCAGCTCGATCAGCGGATGCACGTTGTAGCCGCCCAGCATGGTGCCCAGCAGCTCGGTGGCGCGCTCGCGCGGGATCAGCGGGTTCTTCTCGGTCCCGAACGCCAGCGCGGCCAGGTAGGACGCCTTGACCTTGGCCGCGTCGTCCACGCCGGCAGGCACGCGGTGGGTGATCAGCTCGAGCAGGAACTGCTCCTCGCCCGCCGGCGGGTTCTTCAGCAGCTCGATCAGCTCGGCGGTCTGCTGCGCGCTCAGCGGCAGCGGCGGCACGCCGAGCGCGGCGCGTTCGGCGGCGTGGTGGCGGTAGGCTTCCAGCATGGGGGTCTCCGGGTCGAAGGGGTGGAAGGGAATCCGGGTCAGGCCTGCGGCACGATGAGCTTCAGGCCCTTGAAGTAGTCGCGGTAGAACGCGGCGTCGGCGGTGATCAGCGCGTCGCATTGCAGCAGCGCGTGGGCGCCCACCAGGAAGTCGGCCAGCGGCCGCGCCGCGCCGCCGCGCTGGCGGTGGCGCCGCTGCATCTCGCCGGCGCGCAAGGCGGACTTGGCCTCCAGCGCGCTGAAGTGGATGCCCATCTCCTCCAGCGCGCCCAGCGCCTCGGCGCCGTTCCTGAGGGCGGCGCACAGCCGGGCGAGCGCGGCGTCGCAGACCACCACCCGCCCGCCGACCAAGCACTGGCGCAGGCACGATTCCACCGCGTCGGCCTGCGGGCCGTCGGTCAGCAGCTCCACCAGGACGGGGGCGTCGATCGCGATCACTAGGCGCTCATTCCGCCGCGTCGGCATCGGACGCCGGATCGCGCGCGAACTTGCCGCGCACGCGGGAAATGGCGTCGTCCACGTTCTTGCGCAGCACGATCCGGCTGCCCTCCAGTTCCACCTTCAGCACGCTGCCCTTGGTCAGGCCCAGCGCGTCGCGCACGGCCTTGGGCAGGGTGATCTGGCCGCGCTCGGCGACGATGGCTTCCATGGCGGATCCTCCGCGGGATCGGGTATGCGGGCATGATACATACCTTTCCATGCATACTCAAACATGCATGGCGGATCGGCGCGACAATGCCCGGGCCGGCAGCGCTCCGCCGCGACGCGGATTGCCCGCCTAGACCGACTTGTCATCCAATCCACCGGACAATGCGATGAGACCGGCCGCCGCGAGGCGCCCCCCCCTTCCCAGCCACAGGAGCCCGCCCATGCGCGATTCCTTCGCCACCCGCAGCCGCCTGGAAGTCGGCGGCCAGGCCTACACCTACGCCAGCCTGCCCCGGCTGGGCGAGCGCTTCGACCTGGCCCGCCTGCCCTATTCGATGAAGATCCTGCTGGAGAACCTGCTCCGCCACGAGGACGGGGTCAGCGTGCTGCCCGAGCACATCGAGGCCGTGGCCAACTGGGACCCGGCGCGCGACCCGGACACCGAGATCGCCTTCATGCCCGCGCGCGTGGTCCTGCAGGACTTCACCGGCGTGCCCTGCGTGGTCGACCTGGCCGCCATGCGCGACGCGGTGGTGCGGCTGGGCGGCCGGCCGGAGCAGATCAACCCGCTGATCCCCTCCGAGCTGGTGATCGACCACTCCATCCAGGTGGACGTGTTCGGCAAGCCCGACGCGCTGGACCTCAACGGCAGGATCGAGTTCGAGCGCAACAAGGAGCGCTACGCCTTCCTGCGCTGGGGCCAGAAGGCCTTCGACAACTTCAAGGTGGTGCCGCCCAACACCGGCATCGTGCACCAGGTGAACCTGGAGAACCTGGCGCGGGTGGTGTTCACCGCGGACAAGGACGGCGAGACCTGGGCCTACCCGGACACCGTGTTCGGCACCGACTCGCACACCACCATGGTCAACGGCCTGGGCGTGCTGGGCTGGGGCGTGGGCGGCATCGAGGCCGAGGCGGCGATGCTGGGCCAGCCTTCGTCGATGCTGATCCCGCAGGTGGTGGGCTTCGAGCTGACCGGGCGCCTGCCCGAAGGCTCCACCGCCACCGACCTGGTGCTCACCGTCACCCAGATGCTGCGCAAGCTCGGGGTGGTGGGCAAGTTCGTGGAGTTCTTCGGCGACGGCCTGAAGCACCTGCCGCTGGCCGACCGCGCCACCATCGGCAACATGGCGCCCGAGTACGGCGCCACCTGCGGCATCTTCCCGATCGACGCCGAGTCCATCAACTACCTGCGCCTGTCCGGCCGCAGCGAGGCGCAGATCGCGCTGGTGGAGGCCTATGCCCGCGCGCAGGGCCTGTGGCACGACGAGAACACGCCGCGCGCCCGGTACAGCGAGACCCTGCACCTGGACCTGGGCGACGTGCGGCCCTCGCTGGCCGGCCCCAGGCGGCCGCAGGACCGCGTGCTGCTGCAGGACATGAAACGCA
Organism: Pseudoxanthomonas sp.; assembly: GCA_035687185.1. Lineage (GTDB taxonomy): Bacteria > Pseudomonadota > Gammaproteobacteria > Xanthomonadales > Xanthomonadaceae > Pseudoxanthomonas. The sequence continues at coordinate 4,395 of DASRYN010000053.1, forward strand.
ACTTCCGCGAGCACCTGGTGCCCTTCGCCGCCGCACGCGACAGCCGCAGCCCCGAGGTGGCGCGGTTCATCGCCGAGGGGGGCGCCGCGGCGGTGGGCAACGAGGCCACCCACAAGGGCGTGGCCGAGGCGGTGATCGACGGGCAGAAGGTGCAGCTGAAGGACGGCGCGGTGGTGATCGCCGCCATCACCTCCTGCACCAACACCTCCAACCCGGCGGTGATGCTGGGCGCGGGCCTGCTGGCGCGCAACGCCGCCGCGCGCGGGCTGACCCGCAAGCCGTGGGTGAAGACCTCGCTCGGCCCGGGCTCGCTGGTGGTCACCGACTACCTGCGCAAGGCCGGGCTGCTGGAGGAACTGGAGAAGGTCGGCTTCTACCTGGTCGGCTACGGCTGCACCACCTGCATCGGCAATTCCGGTCCGCTGCCGCCCGAGGTCAGCGCGGCCATCGCCGCCGGCGACCTGGTGGTCACCTCGGTGCTGTCGGGCAACCGCAACTTCGAGGGCCGCATCCACCCCGAAGTGAAGATGAACTACCTGGCCAGCCCGCCTCTGGTGGTGGCCTATGCCATCGCCGGCACCACGGACATCGACCTGTCCAGCGAGCCGCTGGGCACCGACCGCGACGGCAACCCGGTGTACCTGCGCGACATCTGGCCCAGCAACAGGGAGATCGGCGACACCATCGCCGCCACCATCGGGCCGGAGCTGTTCAAGCAGAACTACGCCGACGTGTTCAAGGGCGACACCCGCTGGAACAGCATCGCCTCTGCCGACGGCGAGCTCTACGCCTGGGACGGCGACTCGACCTACATCAAGAACCCGCCCTACTTCGACGGCATGACCATGCAGGCCGGCACCATCGAGGACGTGCGCGGCGCGCGCGTGCTGGGGCTGTTCGGCGACTCCATCACCACCGACCACATCTCCCCGGCCGGCAACATCAAGAAGGACTCGCCCGCCGGCCGCTTCCTGCAGTCGCGCGGCGTGCAGCCGGCCGACTTCAACAGCTATGGCAGCCGCCGCGGCAACGACGACGTCATGGTGCGCGGCACCTTCGCCAACATCCGCATCAAGAACCTGTTCTTCGGCGGCGAGGAAGGCGGCAACACCCTCTATTTCGGCAGCAACCCGCCGGAGAAGATGTCGATCTACGACGCGGCGATGAAGTACAAGGCCGCCGGCGTGCCGCTGGTGGTGATCGCCGGCAAGGAATACGGCACCGGCTCCTCGCGCGACTGGGCGGCCAAGGGCACCAACCTGCTGGGGGTGAAGGCGGTGATCGCCGAGAGCTTCGAGCGCATCCACCGCTCCAACCTGGTGGGCATGGGCGTGCTGCCGCTGCAGTTCATGGACGGCCAGAACGCGCAGGTGCTGGGCCTGGACGGCACCGAGGTCTACGACATCACCGGGCTGGGCGACGGCGCCAGCAAGACCGCGACGGTCAGCGCGCGCAAGGCCGACGGCGGCGTGGTCGCGTTCCAGGTCCACGTGCTGCTGCTGACGCCGAAGGAAGTGGAGTACTTCCGCCACGGCGGCCTGCTGCAGTACGTGCTCCGCCAGCTCGCCGCCCGCAAGGCCGCCTAGCCCGCGGAACGGCGGAAGCCCCGCCCCGCGCAGCGCGCGGGGCGCTCGGCG
>DASRYN010000054.1:0-3508 GCA_035687185.1 Pseudoxanthomonas sp.
GGGCCGAGCCCGCTTCCGCCGCGGCCCTGGCGCCCGGGATCGTGATGCCGGCGCGGGCGGCCGCCGCGCCCGCGCCGACGGCGCCGGTCGCACCGGGCACCGCTACGGCCGCCGTCGCCACGGTCGCCGACGCCGAGGACTGGCTGGCACGGGTCGCGGCCTGCGACCTCAAGGGCCCGGCGCGCGAGCTGGCCGCGCACTCGGCTTTCGTCGCCCACGCCGATGGCGTGCTCACCCTGGCGCTGGCGCCGGGGTTCGAATACCTGCGCACCGAGCGCTCGGCCGGCGCGCTGGCCGAGGCGCTGGCCGCCTCGCTGGGCGCGGTGCCGCGGATCGCCTTCCAGGTCGGCGAGGCACCGACCGAGACGCTGAACCAGCGCCTGGACCGCGAGCGCGACTCGCGCCAGGCCGCGGCCGAGCAGGCCTTCCTCGACGATCCGGGCGTGCGCCGCCTGATCGAACAGCACGGCGCCCGCGTGGTGCCCGACTCCATCCGACCCGCAGACGAGAACTGACGACATGCGCGGCAACATCGCCCAGCTCATGCAGCAGGCGCAGAAGATGCAGGAGAACCTGCAGCGCGCCCAGGAAGAACTGGCCAGGCTCGAGGTGACCGGCACCGCCGGCGCCGGCATGGTCAGCGTGACCCTCACCGGCACCAAGGAGTGCCGCAAGGTCCGCATCGACCCGAGCATCCTCTCCGACCAGGAGATGGTGGAGGACCTGATCGCCGCGGCCTTCAACGACGCCTCCAACAAGGTCGACGCCGAGTCCAAGGCGAAGATGGGCGCCGCCACCGCCGGCCTGCCGCTGCCGCCGGGGATGAAGCTGCCGTTCTGACGCGGCCGGGCGCCCCGTGTCCTCGCTACTGGAACAGCTGATCGAGGCCTTCCGCGTGCTGCCGGGCGTCGGGCGCAAGACCGCCCAGCGCATGGCCTACCACGTGCTCGAGCGCGGCCGCGACGGCGGGCGGCGCCTGGCCGAGGTGCTGGCCGAGGCGGTCGAGCGCATCGGCCACTGCAGCCAGTGCCGCGACTTCAGCGAGGACGAGGTCTGCCCGGTGTGCGCCAGCCCGGGGCGCGACCGCCAGCAGCTGTGCGTGGTCGAGACGCCTGCCGACCGCATGGCCATCGAGACGGCCACCGGCTACCGCGGCCTGTACTACGTGCTGCAGGGCCGGCTTTCGCCGCTGGACGGCGTCGGCCCGCGCGAGCTGGGGCTGGACGCGCTGGACGCGCGCCTGCGCGGCGGCGAGGTGGCGGAGATGATCGTGGCCACCAGCGCCACCGTGGAAGGCGAGGCCACCGCGCACTACCTGGCGCAGCTGGCGCGCCAGCACGGGGTGCGCCCCAGCCGCCTGGCCCAGGGCCTGCCGCTGGGCGGCGAGCTGGAGTACGTGGACCGCGGCACGCTGTCGCACGCCTTCGGCTCGCGCGGCGAGATGAAGGAGTGACGGGCCGCGCCGCGTCCACCGCGGCGGCGCGCCCGCCGCGCTAAGCTTCGCCCGCTTCCTTCCTCCGACCCGCATCCGCCGCCATGACCGACACCATCTTCGGCAAGATCATCCGCCGCGAAATCCCGGCCGCCATCGTCTACGAGGACGAGGACATCCTCGGGTTCCGCGACATCGCGCCGCAGGCGCCGGTGCACGTGCTGTTCGTGCCCAAGCACGAGCCGATCCCGACGCTGGACGACGCCAGGGCCGGGCACGCCGCGCTGCTGGGCCGGCTGATGCTGGCCGCGGCCGAGTACGCGCGCCGCGAAGGGCTGGCGCAGGACGGCTACCGCGTGGTGATGAACTGCCGCGACCATGGCGGCCAGACCGTCTACCACGTGCACCTGCACCTGCTGGCCGGCGCGCCGCTGGGCGGGTTCGGCGCGGCGCGCTGACCGCGGATGCGCAAGCGCCGCCCGGAGGCGGCGCTTTCCTGCTGCCGGTCGCGGGGCCGGCCTACCAGCCCCACCAGCCCCAGCGTCCCCAGTAGGGACCCCAGTACGGGTGCGGCGGGTGCACCACCACGTCCACCTCGCGCACTTCCGGCCACAGGTAGACGACGTCGGCGGCCAGGCGCGGCAGGCGGTAGTCGTATTCGCCGATGCGCACGCTCTCGGTGCCCTCGACGCGGCCGATGAAGGTGACCTCGCGACCCGGGGTGAACACCGCGGGGTCGTAGAAACCCGCGCGGCAGGCGACGAAGCGGCCCTGGCTGGCGTCGGGCGAATCGCTGTCGGGGCGGCCGCTGGCGGTCAGCGGCATGCCCACCATCTGGAAACAGGTGCTGTCCTGCTTGGGCTGGGTCTCGACCACGCGGCCACCCCAGCGCACGGTGGTGCCGGCCTGGGCGCCGGCGGCGGCCTGCTGCGGCGTGACCGCGGGGAAAGCGCCCTGCAGCGGCTGCGGCGCGGTGGCGCAGGCGCCGAGCAGCGCGGCGGCGGCCGCGGCCAGGGCGAAGCGGAACGGATGGCGGACGGGCATGGTGACGGTCTCCGGGTTCAGGGGCGGTGCCGCCGCAGGTCCTGCAGCAACTGGCGGGTCGCCTCGTTGCCGCGAGCGTAGCGCGCTGCGGCGAAACGCTGGCTGAGTGCGACCAGTGCCTCGCCGCTGCGCGGATGCGCGGCCGCCACGCGCCGTGCCCAGGCCAGCGCCGGTTCGTGCGGGGCACGGCCCAGGCCCAGGCGCGCGTAGCGGCGGCCGAGGCGGTGCCAGGCGCGCAGCAGCGCATCGCGTTCGCGCTCGCCGCGGGCCAGCAGCCAGACCATGCCCGCCAGCGCCAGCGCGGCCAGTGCGGTGAACAGGCCCATCAGCTGCGAGGGGCCCAGCCGCTCCAGGCCCAGCGGCTGCAGCAGCGCCTGCTGGCGCGAGGCGTCGAAGCCGAGCACCAGGTCGTTCCAGCCGCGGCGCAGCCAGTCGGTGAAGTCGCCCAGGTTCTCCAGCTGCAGCAGTTCCAGCCCCTGTCCGGCAGCCTCCGCGCTGCGACGCTGCTCCAGGGTGTCGTAGATGCGCTCCGGCGCCACCGCCGCGGTCGGGTCCACGCGCACCCAGCCCTGGCCCTGCAGCCACACCTCGACCCAGGCGTGCGCATCCATGCGCCGCACGATCCAGTAGTCGCCGAACGGATTGCGGTAGCCGCCGGCATAGCCGGTGACCACGCGCGTCGGGATTCCCGCCCCGCGCATCAGCACGGCGAAGGCCGAGGCGAAATGCTCGCAATAGCCCTGGCGGGTGCCGAACAGGAACTCGTCCACCGCGTCGCGGCCGGGCAGGGGCACGTCGAGCGTGTAGGCGAACTCGGCGCGGATCCAGCCCAGCGCGCGGTCGACGATGGCGCGGTCGTCGGCACCGGCCTCCTGGCGCCACTGGCGCGCCAGGGCGAGGGTGCGCGGATTGCGTCCCGGCGGCAGGTCCAGCGCGATCTGGCGCAGCGCCGGCCGCAGTTCCGGCTCGAACGCGAGCGGCGGCGAGGAGCGCATCCGCCAGCGGGTGGGCGAGGCCAGCGGCCGCGTCGCG
>DASRYN010000055.1:0-8353 GCA_035687185.1 Pseudoxanthomonas sp.
CGCGCGCGGCGACCAGGACACGCGGATGCGGGATTCGTCGGTGCGCGGGAGTGCCGGGTCCGGCGCCGGCCCGGTCCGCAGCAGCAGCAGCGCCGCGCCGTGCACCGCGACCATCAGCGCGACCGCAAGCCCGCGGCCGTCCCGTTCGCGCGCGCCGGAGCGCAAGGCCTTCCCGTCCATCGTCGACTCCTCCCTCCATGGCCTCGGCGCTCAGACCGGCGCGTCCGCGGCGAGTTCCCATCGCCGCTACCGGGCCGTGCCAGAATCGGCCCATGGATGCGAACCGCGACCTCACTCCGGCCCGGCGCCTGCGCAGCATCTTCAGCGGCTCGGTGGGCAACCTGGTGGAGTGGTACGACTGGTACGCCTACGCCGCGTTCTCGCTCTACTTCGCGGCCAGCTTCTTCCCCGGCGGCGACCGCACCAGCCAGCTGCTGAAGACCGCGGCGATCTTCGCCGTCGGCTTCCTGATGCGCCCGCTGGGCGGCTGGCTGCTGGGCCGTTACGCCGACCGCCACGGACGCAAGGCCGCGCTGCTGCTGTCGGTGACGATGATGTGCGCCGGCTCGCTGATCATCGCGCTCACGCCCGGCTACGCCACCATCGGCGTCGCCGCACCGGTGCTGCTGGTGCTGGCGCGGCTGCTGCAGGGCCTGTCGGTGGGCGGCGAATACGGCACCTCGGCCACGTACCTGAGCGAAATGGCCACGCGCGAGCACCGCGGCTTCTGGTCCAGCTTCCAGTACGTGACCCTGGTGATGGGCCACCTGCTGGCGCTGGCGGTGCTGATCCTGCTGCAGCGCGTGTTCCTCACCGAGGAACAGCTGCGCGAGTGGGGCTGGCGCATCCCCTTCGCGATCGGCGCGGCCGCCGCGCTGGTGGCGCTGTGGCTGCGCCGGAACATGGCCGAGACCGAGTCGTTCGCGCGCAGCGAGGCGCGCGCCGGCGCCGCGGAGCAGCGCCGGCAGGGCACGCTGCGCGCGCTGCTGCAACACCCGCGCGCGGTGCTTGCCGTGGTCGGCCTGACGATGGGCGGGACGCTGGCCTTCTACACGTACACGACCTACGTGCACAAGTTCCTGGTCAACAGCGCCGGGCTGTCCAGCCAGTCGGCGGCGCTGGTCAACGCCTCCACCCTGTTCCTGTACATGCTGCTGCAGCCGCTGGTGGGCGCGCTGTCCGACCGCATCGGCCGGCGGCCGGTGCTGATCGCCTTCGGCGTGCTGGGCACGCTGCTCACCGTGCCCATCCTCACCCGGCTGCAGTCGGTGCAGGACGCCGGCGAGGCGTTCTGGCTGGTGATGCTGGCGCTGGTGGTGGTCAGCGGCTACACCGCGATCAACGCCGTGGTGAAGGCCGAGCTGTTCCCGGTGCAGGTGCGCGCGCTGGGCGTGGGCCTGCCCTACGCGATCACCGTGGCCGTGTTCGGCGGCACCGCCGAGCCGGTGGCGCTGTGGTTCAAGCGCATCGGGCTGGAATCGGGCTTCTACTGGTACGTCACCGCCTGCATCGCATGCTCGCTGGTGGTGTACGTGCTCATGCCCGACACCCGCCGCCATTCGCGGATCGACCAGGACCCGGCGGCATGACGAGACACGGGAGCACGCGCGTGGACGCAGACGAACGCAGCGAAGTGGCGCACGTGGTGGTGGTTGGCGGCGGCTTCGCCGGCCTGTGGGCCACCCGCGCCCTGGCCGGCGCGCCGGTGCGCATCACCCTGGTGGACTGCAGCAACCACCACCTGTTCCAGCCGCTGCTGTACCAGGTGGCCACCGCGGGGCTGTCGGCGCCGGACATCGCCGCGCCGCTGCGCCACATCCTGCGCCGCCAGCGCAACGTCGAGGTGCGCATGGCCGAGGCCACCGCCGTGGACCCGGCCGGCCGCCGGGTGACGCTGGGCGACGGCACCGTGCTCGGCTTCGACTACCTGGTGCTGGCCACCGGCGCCACGCACGCCTACTTCGGCCACGACGAGTGGGCGGCGCACGCGCCGGGGCTGAAGTCGCTGGACGACGCACTGCACCTGCGGCGCCGGCTGCTGCTGGCGTTCGAGCGCGCCGAGGCGTCCGACGACGCGGACGAACGCGCCGCATGGCTGAGCTTCGCCATCGTCGGCGGCGGTCCCACCGGGGTGGAGCTGGCCGGTACCCTGGCCGAGATCGCGCGGCACACGCTGCGCGACGAGTTCCGCCGCATCGACCCGGCCGAGGCCAAGGTGCGCCTGATCGAGGCCGGGCCGCGGGTGCTGTCCTCGTTTCCGGAAACGCTGTCGGAGAAGGCGCGAAGGCAGCTGGAACGCCTGGGCGTGGACGTGGTGACCGGCACGCCGGTGACCGCCATCGACGCCGACGGCTGCCGCCTGGGCGACGCCTGGGTGCCGGCGCGCACCGTGGTCTGGGCCGCCGGGGTGGCCGCCTCGCCGCTGGCGCGCACGCTGGGCGTGCCGCTGGACCGGGCCGGGCGGGTGCCGGTGGCGCCGGACCTGGGCGTGCCAGGCCACCCGCACGTGTTCGTGGCCGGCGACCTGGCCGCGGTGCGGCGCGAGGACGGCCGGCCGGTGCCGGGCGTGGCGCCGGCCGCCAAGCAGATGGGCCGCCACGTGGCCGCGGTCATCCGCGCGCGCCTGGCCGGGCGCGAGGCCCGGCCGTTCCGCTACCGCGACTTCGGCAACCTGGCCACCATCGGCCGCATGGCCGCGGTGGTGCACCTGGGCCGGCTGCGCTTCTCCGGCGCGCCCGCCTGGTGGTTCTGGCTGGCCGCGCACGTGTACTTCCTGATCGGCTTCCGCAACCGCCTGGTGGTGCTGCTCAACTGGGCCTGGGCCTACTGGAGCTACCAGCGCGCGGCGCGGATCATCCTGCGCCGGCCGGGTGCGGAGGAATGAGCGGATGCGCGACCGGCCCGGTTGCCCGGGCCGTCCTGGGGATGCGATGGCCGAGGACCGTCAGGCCGCCAGCAGCGCGCGCATCTTCTTCATCGCGTTGGCCTCGATCTGGCGGATGCGCTCGGCCGAGACGCCGTACTCGTCGGCCAGCTCCTGCAGCGTGACCTTGCTGTCCGGGTCCAGCCAGCGGCGGGCGATGATGTCGCGCGAGCGCGCATCCAGCCCGGCCAGGCCCTCGCGCAGCAGCTGCAGCTGGTTCTCCTCGCTGTCGGCGCGCTCGTAGGCCATCGACGGGTCCTCGTCGTGGGCCACCAGGTAGGCGGCCGGCGACGGGGCGGCGTGCTCGTCGTCCTCGTCGGCCGGGGCGTCGAAGCCGATGTCGCGCCCCGACAGGCGCGCCTCCATCTCCAGCACCTCGCGCTCGGACACGTTGAGGTCGCGGGCCACGGCGCTGACTTCCTCGGCGTTCATCCAGCCCAGGCGGGTCTTGGCCTTGCGCAGGTTGAAGAACAGCTTGCGCTGCGCCTTGGTCGTGGCGACCTTGACGATGCGCCAGTTCTTGAGGATGAACTCGTGCATCTCGGCGCGGATCCAGTGCACCGCGAAGCTGACCAGGCGCACGCCCAGGTCCGGGTCGAAGCGCTTGACCGCCTTCATCAGGCCGATGTTGCCTTCCTGGATCAGGTCGCCCAGCTGCAGGCCGTAGCCGCTGTAGCCGCGGGCCACGTGCACGACGAAGCGCAGGTGCGAGTGCACCAGCTCGCGCGCGGCGTCCAGGTCCTCGTGGTCGCGGTAGCGCCGGGCCAGGGCCTGCTCCTCTTCCGCGCTCAGCACCGGGATCTGGTGCACGGCGGCGATGTAGGCCTCCAGCGATCCCAGCGGGCTGGGAATCGGCAGGTTGTTGGCGACGAGACTGGTCGAACGGTTCTGGGTCATGGCGGGCATCTTAGCAATCGGGGGGTTGGACTGCTAACGCGCTGGATGGTTCCCAGCATTGCATGGCTGGAACGCGGCGGGGCCTGTCCGCGGCTTGAACGTTTCCTTTCGTTTCAATGTCTTGGAGATCACAGGCAGCGGCGGCGGCCCGCCGGGAACCGACTATGCCGGCCCCGGCGCGAGGCCGGCGTGAGCGGCCCCGGCCGGGTACCGGGCCGGCTCAGTGGCGGGCCAGCTCGGGCAGGTCGAACACCAGCACCTCGGCGTCCTGGCCGCCCTCGACGGTCACCTGCGGCTCGTCGCGGTACATCAGCGCGTCGCCGGCCGACAGCGCGCGGCCGTTGACGGTGGCGCGGCCGCGCACCAGGTGCACGTAGCCCAGCCGGCCCGGGGCCAGCGCCAGCTCGGCCCGTTCCTGGCCGTCGAACAGGCCCGCGTACATCCGCGCGTCCTGGTGGATGCGCACCGAGCCCTCGGCGCCGTCGCGGCTGACCACCAGGCGCAGGCGGCCGCGCTTGTCGGCCTCGTCGAAACGCTTCTGCTCGTAGCCGGGGGCGATGCCGGTGCGCTCGGGCAGGATCCATATCTGCAGGAAGTGGGTGGTGCCGGTCTGGCTGTAGTTGAACTCCGAGTGGGTCACGCCGGTGCCGGCGCTCATGCGCTGCACCTCGCCGGGCTGGATGCTCTCGACGTTGCCCATCGAGTCCTTGTGGCCCAGCGCGCCCTCGAGCACGTAGCTGATGATCTCCATGTCGCGGTGGCCGTGCGTGCCGAAGCCCTGGCCGGCGGCCACGCGGTCCTCGTTGATCACCCGCAGCGGACCCCAGTGCACGTGCTCCGGGTCGAAGTAGTCGGCGAAGGAAAAGCTGTGCCAGGAATCCAGCCAGCCGTGGTTGGCATGGCCGCGCTCGGCGGCCGGACGCAGGGTGATCATGGGGCACCTCCTCGGGATGTTGCGCGGGGACTCCGCGGCGAGGTGCACAGGATATTGCAATCACCCGTGAAATAAAGGTGGTTGAAAACCCATCATAGTTCCATTTTTGCAGTCAATTAAGCATCCGCGCCCGGATCGTCTCAGGAGGCGAGCGCAACGGCGGCCTCGCCGGCCAGCATGGCCTCCACCTCGGCCCGCGGCGGCAGCGACCAGTCCACCGGCGCCTGGCCGCGCTGGGCCAGGTACTGGTTGGCCGCGGCGAAGTGGCCGCAGCCGAGGAAGCCACGGTGGGCCGACAGCGGCGAGGGGTGCGGCGCCTTCAGCACCCGGTGCCGGCGCGGGTCGATGACCCGGCCCTTGGCCTGGGCGTAGCTGCCCCAGAGCATGAACACCAGGCCCTCGCGCTCGCGCGCCAGGGTCTCGATGGCGTGGTCGGTGAAGCCTTCCCAGCCCTTGCCCTGGTGCGCGCCGGCGCGGCCCTGCTCCACGGTCAGCACCGCGTTGAGCAGCAGCACGCCGCGGCGCGCCCACGGCAGCAGGCAGCCGTGGTCGGGGCGCGGGATGCCCAGCTCCTGCCCGATCTCCTTGAAGATGTTGTCCAGCGACGGCGGCACCGGCACGCCCGGCAGCACCGAGAAGCACAGGCCGTGGGCCTGGCCCGGGCCGTGGTACGGATCCTGGCCCAGGATCACCACCTTGACCGCGTCGAACGGGGTGGCGTCGAAGGCGGCGAAGATCCGCGGACCGGGCGGGTACACCGGCACGCCGGCGGCCACGCGCTGACGCAGGAACGCCGACAGCTCGCGCATCTCCGGCCGCAGCAGCCAGTCGCCGATGCGCGCCTTCCACGAAGGCTCCAGCCGGATGCGCTCCTCGGCCCCGCCCATCGCCGTCCTCAGCGCGGCTGGGCCGCGCCGCCCAGGCGCGCCAGGCGCAGCTGGAACAGGACCTTGGTCACCAGCAGCCGCTCCTCGATGGGCTTCTGCACCAGGTCGTTGGCGCCGGCGCGCAGCAGTTCGGACTGGTTGTGGCGGTTGGCGTCGCCGGTCATCACCAGCACCGGCAGGCGGCGCTTGCCGTAGGCGAAGTCGATGCGGATGCGCTCGACCACGTCGCGCCCGCTCAGCTCCCCCTTCAGGGTCACGTCGGTCAGCACCAGGTCCACCTGCTGCGCGGTGCGGCCCAGCGATTCGGCCGTCAGCAGCGCGAACGCCTCCTCGGCGGTGAGCACGTGGATGACGTGCAGCTGCTGCCGCTCGAGCATGCGCTTGGTCGCCTCGGCCACCACGCGGCTGTCCTCGATGTACAGCACGGTGGCGCCGGGGATCGGCTGCGGCTGCACATAGCCGCGGATGAACTCGGCCAGCGCCTCGTGACCCAGCGACTTGTCGAAGTAGTCGGTGACGTACTCGGTGAAGCGGCGCTCCACCAGGTGCTGCTGGGCCTCGCCCGAAACCACGATCACCGGCACGTAGGCCTGGCCGTTGGCGGCGCGCACGCTGCGCGCCAGTTCCAGGCCGTCGCCGTCGGGCAGCGACAGCGCGGTGGTCACCAGGTCCACCGCGCCGGCCTCCAGCGCCGCGCGCGCCTCGGCCACGCTGGCGCAGCCGACCACCTGCACGTCCGGCAGCTCGCGCTGGAGCACGTCGGCGATGAGCTTGCGCACGAGCTTGGAGCCGTCGGCGACCATCACCCGCGGCGCGTCGCTGATCAGGTGCTTGAGCTCGTGCGAGGCCATCAGGTCTCCGTGGGCCGGGTCTGGCGCAGGAAGTGGCCGGTGACCGCCCAGGCCCCGAGCCATCCCAGCAGGATGGTGCCCACCAATACCATCCCCGAGTGCAGCCCATCCAGTCCCTTGAGCGCGAACTGGCTGCCGTAGCTGGCGCTGAGCGCCGCCAGCGGCTCGCGCAGCGCCAGCCCGGCGCCGCCGATCAGCGCCAGCGCCAGCAGCCCGGCGCCCAGCCCGTACCAGGCGCCCAGGTAAAGGAACGGGCGGCGGATGAAGCCGTCGCTGGCGCCCAGCAGCTGCAGCACGCCGATCTCCTCGCGCCGCGACTGGATGTCCAGCCGCACCGTGTTGCCCACCACCAGCAGCGCGCCCAGGCCCAGCAGCACGGCCAGCACCTGCACCACGCGCTGGCCGAAGCGCAGCCAGTTGTCCAGGCGCTGGCGCCACACGGCGTCGTGCTGGACCAGGTCGGCCTGCGGCAGCGACCGCAGCGAGGCCACCAGCCGCGCGTCGTCCGCGCCGCGGGGGGTCACGATCAGCAGGGTGGGCAGCGGGTTCTCCCCCAGCGCGTCCAGTGCCTCGCCCAGGCCGCTGTCGCGGCGGAAGTCCTCCAGCGCCTGCTCCGGCGTGCGCACCTCCACGGCGGCCACGTCGCCGCGCCCGCGCAGGGTGTCGGCCAGCGCCCGCGCCGCGGCCGCGTCCACCTCCAGCTTCAGGAACAGGCTGATCTCGCGCGACTGCTGCACGCTGCCGGCGAAGTGACGCAGGTTGTCCATCACGATCGACAGGCCCAGCGGCAGCGCCAGCGCCAGCCCCATCACCGCCACGGTCAGCAGGGTGGCCCAGGGCTTGCGCACCGCGCGGCCGAGGCTGAAGGCCAGGCCGTGCAGGTGCTGCTCGAGCCAGACGCGCATGCGCGAGGGCGCGGCGGAAGCGGAGGCGTTGCTGCTCATTCGGCCAGGTCCTGCGGCGAGATGTCGTCCACCAGGCGCCCGTGGTCGAGCACCAGCACGCGCCTGCGCATGCGCTTGAGCAGCGGCAGGTCGTGGCTGACCACCAGCACGCTGGTGCCCCGCTCGGGCAGCCCGGCGAACAGCGCCATGATCTCGGCCGAGAGCGTGGGGTCGAGGTTGCCGGTGGGCTCGTCGGCCACCAGCAGCCGGGGCTCGGCGACGATGGCGCGGGCGATGCCCACGCGCTGCTGCTCGCCGGCCGACAGCTGCGAGGGCAGCGCCTTCTCGCGATGGCCCAGGCCCATGCGCTCGAGCACCGAGCGCACGCGCTTGCCGATCTCGGCGCGACGGGTGCCGCGCAGGATCAGCGGCAGGGCCACGTTCTCGCCGATGCTGCGGTCGGTCAGCAGGCGGTGGTCCTGGTAGACGACGCCCACCTCGCGCCGGTGCAGCGGCACCTGGCGCCCGCGCACGCGCTGCAGGTTTCGCTCGCCGAACACGACCACGCCCTGGGAGGGCCGCTCGGACAGGTGGATCAGCTTGAGCAGCGTGCTCTTGCCCGCGCCCGAGTGGCCGGTGACGAACAGCATCTCGCCTTCGGCGACCTCGAAACTGACGTCCACCAGCGCCTGGTGGCCGCCGGGATACTGCTTGCTGACGTTCTCGAATCGCAGGACGCTCATGCCGCGATTATGTCGGAGCGCCCTTCCGCGCGCGACCGTCCGCCGGGCGCGCGGTGGCGCCCGGCGCGGCCCGGCCGCGGCATCAGTCGCCGGAGACCAGCGAGCGCAGCTTGCGGCCCAGCCGGGTCAGGAAGGAGTCGTTGCGCCCGGCGTCCTGCTTCGCGGGCGCGCCGCCCGCGGCCCCCCGGGCGGACGGTGCCGGCCGCTCGGCGCGGACCGGCGCGTCGCCCTGGG
>DASRYN010000056.1:0-3166 GCA_035687185.1 Pseudoxanthomonas sp.
CCCCCACGCCTCCCCGCCGCGACCCTCGCCACCTTCTGCGCCACCCTGCTCTGCGCCTGCGCCGCAGGCGTCCAGCGCCCCGCCGCGCCCCCCGCCCGCGCCGCCGTGCAGGTGCCGGTGCCGGAGGTGTCGCACCCGGACGGCGAAACCCCCGCGTGGTGGTACCGCGCCGGCGCCGCGCGCGCAGCCGCCAACGGTGCCATGGCCGGCGGCGCGAAGAACGTGATCCTCTTCCTGGGCGACGGCATGAGCCTGACCACGGTGGCCGCCGCGCGCATCCTCGACGGCCAGCGCAAGGGACGGCCCGGGGAGGAGAACCTGCTGAGCTGGGAACGCTTCCCGCACACCGCCTTCAGCAAGACCTACAACACCGATTCGCAGACGCCGGACTCGGCCGGCACCATGACCGCGATCACCACCGGCGTGAAGTCGCACATGGGGGCCATCGCCGTGGCCGCGGGCCGCCGCGACGACTGCGCCGGCAGCCTCGGCCGCCAGCTGGCGACCTGGATGCACCTGGCCGACAGCGCCGGCATGGGCACCGGCATCGTCACCACCGCGCGCCTGACCCACGCCACGCCGGCGGCGAGCTGGGCGCATTCGCCGGACCGCAACTGGGAGAGCGACGCCTCGCTGCCGGCCGCCGCGGCGGCGCAGGGCTGCGTCGACATCGCGCGGCAGATGGTGGCCACCGCCGGTCCCGGCCGCGGCCCGCAGGTGCTGCTGGGCGGCGGCCGCGCCGAGTTCCTGCCGGCCACGCAGGCCGATCCCGAGTACCCGCGGCTGGCCGGCAAGCGCCGCGACGGGCGCGACCTGGCCGCGGAGTGGCGCGCGGCGCACCCGGACGGCGCCTACGTGTGGAACACGCGCCAGTTCCGCGCAGCGGCCGGTGCGCCCGCGCTGCTGGGCCTGTTCGAGCCTGACCACATGCAGTTCGAGCACGACCGCCGCAAGGACGACGACGGCGAACCCGGCCTGGCGGAGATGACCCGCGCGGCGATCCGCACGCTCGCGCGCAACCCCGGCGGCTTCGTGCTGATGGTGGAGAGCGGCCGCATCGACCACGCGCACCACTACGGCAACGCCTACCGCGCGCTGGACGAGACGGTGGCGCTGGCCGAGGCGGTGCAGGCGGCGCTGGAGGAGACCTCGCCGGCGGAGACGCTGATCCTGGTCACCGCCGACCACTCGCACACGCTGACCTTCGCCGGCTACCCGCAGCGCGGCAACCCGATCCTGGACAAGGTGCGCGGCCTCAGCGGCGAGGACTCGATGCGCGGCGAGTACGCGCTGGACGCCACCGGCCTGCCCTACACCACGCTCGGCTATGCCAACGGCCCCGGCCACACCGGCGCCAGCGACCGCCAGCCGGCCGGCCCGAAGACGTTCCTGCATTCGCCCAGGCGCGCGCAGCCGGCGCAGGGCCGGCCCGACCTGCACGGGGTCGACACCGCGCACCCGGACTACCTGCAGGAATCGCTGGTCGCGCTGGCCTCGGAAACGCACGGCGGCGACGACGTCGGCATCTGGGCGACCGGCCCGGGCAGCGAGGCGGTGCGCGGCACCGTCGAGCAGAACGCGATCTACCACTTCATCGTGCAGGCCACGCCGAAGCTGCGCGAGCACCTGTGCCGCGCCGGCACCTGCGACGCCAACGGCGTGCCGGTGGAGCTGCCGCGCCCGGCCGACCTGGAGCGGCGCTGAGCCCGCGGCGCGGGCTCAGAACGGCTTGGCCAGCACCAGCCAGATCACGCCGAGCAGGGCCAGTACCGGCAGCTCGTTGAACACCCGCAGCGCGCGGGGAGACGGCAGCGCGCGGCCGCGCTCGGCGCCCTTGAGCCAGCGGCCGGCGACGATGAAGTGCGCCAGCAGCAGCGCCACCAGTGCCAGCTTGGCGTGCAGCCAGCCCGCGCCGCCGCCGACCATCGCCGGGAAACCGGCCACCACCCGGTGGCCGAGCCACAGCACCAGCCCGAGCAGCGCCGCCAGGCCGAACATGTTGTGGCCGAAGCGGTACAGCCGCCGCCCCATCAGCTGCAACCGCGCCTGCACGTCCGGCTGCGCCGCGGTCTCGGCCAGGTTGACCAGGATCCTCGGCAGGTAGAACACCGTGGCCATCCACGCGACCACGAACAGCAGATGGAACGACTTCACCCAGAGATACGTGGCGTACATGCGCATGGCCTGCGGCTAGGATGTGCGGATTCTCGGCCATCGCCCGCGCACTGTCGAACGCGCCGGCGCCTTCCGGACACGCCCCGATGAGCAAGCGCTACGACCGTCGCTACTTCGACCACTGGTACCGCGCCGAGGGCATGCACGACCCGCGGCGGCTGGCGCGCAAGGTCGCGCTGGCGGTGTCGGTGGCCGAGCACTACCTGGAGCGGCCCGTGCGCAGCGTGCTCGACGTCGGCTGCGGCGAGGGCGCCTGGCGCGCGCCGCTGCTGAAGCTGCGGCCGAAGGCGCGGTACCTGGGCTTCGACGCCAGCGAGTACGCGGTGGCGCGCTACGGCGCGCGGCGCAACCTGCACCGCGCTGCCTTCGGCGATTTCGCATGGCTGCGGCCGTGCGCCCCGGTGGACCTGCTGGTGTGCGCCGACGTGCTGCACTACCTGCCCTCGCGCGAACTGGCGCGCGGCCTGCCCGGCCTGGCGGAGCTGTGCGGCGGCGTCGCGTTCCTGGAGACCTTCGCCGCGGAAGACGAGTTCGAAGGCGACACCGAAGGCTTCCAGGCGCGCCCGGCCGCGTGGTACCGGCGCCGCCTGCGCGGCGCCGGCTTCGTCCCGGTGGGCTCGCACTGCTGGCTGGGCCCGGCGCTGGCCGGCAGCGCCAGCGCCCTCGAGCGCGCGCCGTAGGGGCGGGGTCGCCCGCAAGACGGGCTCCTGCGAAGCGATGCTCCCCGGCAGGAGCCGGCCTTGGCGGCGACCTGGGCACGATGTCCATCGCCGCGTCCCCGGCGACCGTCGGGTCGCCCGCAAGACGGGCTCCTACGAAGCGATGCTCCCCGGCAGGAGCCGGCCTTGGCGGCGACCTGGGCACGATGTCCATCGCCGCGTCCCCGGCGACGTCGGGTCGCCCGCAAGGCGGGCTCCTGCGAAGCGATGCTCCCCGGCAGGAGCCGGCCTTGCCGGCGACCTGGGCACGATGTCCATCGCCGCGTCCCCGG
>DASRYN010000057.1:0-5536 GCA_035687185.1 Pseudoxanthomonas sp.
ATCGACGGCGGTGTTTGGCACCTCGATGTCGGCTCATCACATCCTGGGGCTGTAGTCGGTCCCAAGGGTATGGCTGTTCGCCATTTAAAGTGGTACGCGAGCTGGGTTCAGAACGTCGTGAGACAGTTCGGTCCCTATCTGCCATGGGCGTTGGAGATTTGAGAGGGGCTGCTCCTAGTACGAGAGGACCGGAGTGGACGAACCTCTGGTGTTCCGGTTGTCACGCCAGTGGCATTGCCGGGTAGCTATGTTCGGAAGCGATAACCGCTGAAAGCATCTAAGCGGGAAGCGCGCCTCAAGATGAGATCTCCCGGGGCACAAGCCCCCTGAAGGAACCATCAAGACTAGGTGGTTGATAGGTCAGGTGTGTAAGCGCAGCAATGCGTTGAGCTAACTGATACTAATGATCCGTGCGGCTTGACCATATAACCTCAAGTGGCCTTGGACTCGACGACGACGTCGATAGCCATCCGCCGCTCACTACATCCCAAGTCCCTATGCGAGACGGTGCGGCTGCATTCGTTGCACGCCAGCACGCTCCAACCGTCTCCCTGGTGAAATTAGCGTTGTGGAACCACCCGATCCCATCCCGAACTCGGAAGTGAAACGCAACAGCGCCGATGGTAGTGTGGGTCTCCCATGCGAGAGTAGGTCATCGCCAGGGTCTTTACCCGGAACCCCCAGCCGAAAGGCTGGGGGTTCTTCTTTGCGCGCGCGCATGCAGCAACGCGCGCACCGGCCTGTACGTGCCGCCGCGGATCGCCAACAATCGATGCACCTGCCTTTGGGGAGCAACGATGAGATCGACGGTTACCGCGACGCTGGCTGCGTGCCTGCTGCTGGCTTGGCAGCCCCCGGTGTCCGCGGCGGAAGTGGACCCGTCGCGGGCCGCGCGCCTGCACGAGCGCCTGCTGGTGCTGGATACGCACCTGGACACGCCGGCCAACCTGCCGCGGCCGGGCTGGAGCATCCTCGAGAACCACCAGGCCGAACGCGACTTCGCCCAGGTGGACCTGCCGCGCATGCGCCTGGGTGGCCTGGATGGCGGCTTCTGGGTGATCTACACCGGGCAGGGTGAACGCACGCCGGAAGGCAACCGCCAGGCGCGCGACCACGGGCTGGCGCGGCTGGCGGCCATCCGCGAGATGGTCGCGGCGCATCCGCAGCACTTCGAGCTCGCGGTGGCCGCCGCCGACGCCCCGCGCATCGCCGCCGCGGGCAAGCGCGTGGTGTACATCAGCATGGAGAACGCGTCCCCGCTCGCGGCCGATCCCAGCCTGCTCAGTGCCTACCGCAGGCTGGGGTTGCGCATGCTCGGCATCACCCACGTGCGCAACAACGACTTCGGCGACTCCTCGAACACCCCGCCGGAATGGAATGGCCTCAGCCCTGCGGGCAAGGCCCTGGTGGCCGAAGCCAACCGTCTGGGCGTGGTGCTCGATGCCTCGCACGCGAGCGACCAGGTGTTCGACCAGCTGCTGGAGCTGTCGCGCGCGCCCATCGTGCTGTCCCACAGCGGTGCCGATGCGGTCTACGACCACCCGCGCAACATCGACGACGCCCGCATCCGGCGCCTGGCGCAGAAGGGCGGCGTGATCCACGTGAACGCGTATGGCGGCTACCTGGTGCCGGTGGAGGAAAGCGCCGACCGCAAGCGGGAACTGGCGGCGCTGGAAGCGCGCTTCGGGCCGCACAGCACGCTGACCGCCGCGCAGGTGGCCGAATGGCTGCGCGAGCGCGACGCGATCGATGCGCGCCACCCGGCCAAGCAGGCGACATTCGACGACTACATGCGCCACCTGCTGCACATCCTGCGTGTCGCCGGCCCCGAACATGTCGGCATCGGCGCGGACTGGGACGGCGGTGGCGGCGTGAAGGGCATGGAGGACGTGGCGGCCCTGCCGCGCATCACCGAGGCGCTGCTGCGCGCCGGCTACAGCGAGCAGGACGTGGCCAACATCTGGGGCGGGAACCTGCTGCGGGTGCTGCGCCAGGCCGAGGAGGTCGCCGCCGCGATCGCGGGCGAGGCCTCCGCCGACGGGTGAACCGCCCGCCGCCGGCCGCCACCGGCGAGGGGCGGCAAAAGGAAGGGCCGGCCGCCACCCGGCGCCGGCCCTTCGCGTTTCCCGCATCTGTGCAGCGGCGCCCTACTGCGCGGCGGCCGGCGCGGAAGCGGGCTTGTCGGCCATCATCCGGTCGCGCGCGGCCTTGAACGGGTTGCCTTCGTACCAGTTGGGCCAGCGGTCGCCGCCCGCCAGCTCGCGGCCCACGCCGTAGAGCGCTTCCAGGTCCTGTACCACGCCGTCCAGCTTCCACGCCGGATCGAACTCGTCGCCGGGCTGGTGGTAGCGGTGCGTGCCGTAGTCCTCGGCCTCGGCCTTGCCCGCCGCGACGCCACCCTCGACCAGGTCGCCGCCGCCCTTGGCGTACAGTGCCGGCACGCCGGCCTTGGCGAAGTTGAAGTGGTCGGAACGGAAGTAGAAGCCGCTCTGCACCGACGCCTCGCCTTCCAGGCGCCGGCCCTGGGCCTCGGCGATGGGCTTGAGGATGTCCTCCAGCTCGGAATTGCCGATGCCGGTGACCACCATGTTGCGCGAGCGCCCGGCCACGGACATCGCGTCCAGGTTGATCACGCCGGCGATCTTGTCCAGCGGGAAGGTCGGGTGCGCGACGTAGTACCTGGAGCCCAGCAGGCCCGACTCCTCCAGCGTCACCGCCAGGAACACCACCGAGCGCTCCGGGCGCTGCGGCTGGCTGGCGAAGGCTTCGGCGATCTCGAGGATGCCCGCCACGCCGGTGGCGTTGTCCACCGCGCCGTTGTAGATGGTGTCGCCCTCGCCCTCGTGCTTGCCCAGGTGGTCCCAGTGGGCCATGTACAGCACCGCCTCGTCGGCGCGGCTGGCGCCGGGCAGCACGCCGATCACGTTGCGCGAGGTCTTGCGGGTGATGGCGCTGGCCAGGTCCACCGACATCCGGGCCTTGAGCGGCACCGGCTTGAACCCGGGTTTGTTGGCCATGCGGTAGGCCTCGTCCAGATCGATCCCGGCGCCGGCGAACAGCTGCCGCGCCGCGTCGGCGGTGAGCCAGCCCTGCACCGGCAGGCGCGGCTCCGGGTCGTCGCTGGCGGGCAGGTCGTACTGCGCGCCGGACCAGGAGTTCTTCACCACGTCCCAGCCGTAGCTGGCGCCGGCGGTGTCGTGCACGATCAGCGCGGCGGCGGCGCCCTTGCGTGCGGCCTCCTCGAACTTGTACGTCCAGCGGCCGTAGTAGGTCATCTTCTTGCCGTCGAACAGCTTCTCGTCCTCGACGTGGAAGCCCGGGTCGTTGACGAACATCACCACGGTCTTGCCGGTCCAGTCCTGGCCGGCGTAATCGTTCCAGCCGCGCTCGGGCGCGTCCACGCCGTAGCCGACGAACACCATCTCGCTGGCATCGACCTTCACCTGGGCCTGGCCGGTGCGGGTGCCCACGACCATGTCGGTGCCGAAGGCCAGCTCGACCGGCTTGCCGCCGATCTCCAGCACCAGCCGGGTGGACGGGTCGGCCGTGGTCTCGACCATCGGCACGTCCTGGTAGTAGCTGTCGCCATTGCCCGGCTGCAGGCCGATGCGCTGCATCTGCGCACGGATGTATTCGACCGTGCGTTCCTCGCCGACCGAGCCGGGCGCGCGCCCTTCGAACTCGTCGGAGGCCAGGGTCTGGACCATCTCGGCGAAGTCGGTCGCGGCGATGGCCGGCTCGAACGGGTGGCTGGGTGCCGGCGCCGGCGCGGCGGCAGGGGCGGCGGGAGCGGTGGCGGCCGGATCCTCGGCCTGCTGGCCGCAGGCGGCCAGGGCGAGGACGGCGGCGCCGATCAGGGTTTTGCGGAACATCGGGACTCCGGTGTGGCGGCAGTGTCCCGATTCTAAGCCGCGGCGGCGCGACGGCGGGCGCCGCGCAACGCGGAACGTGCCGGGCGGCTCAGTCCCGCGGCGCGGTGTCGGTGTCGAAGATCGAAGCTTCGGCGCCGCTCACCGGGCCGGTGCGGGCGCTGCGGTGCACGTGCAGGTCCACCTCGCGGTGGAAGGTCAGCGGGCCCTCGACCACGGCACCCGGGCCGATCACCACGCGCGGCCGGCGCTTGGGCGCGACCTGGAACCAGCCGGTGGAGCGCTCGATGGTGAGGCCGCCGCGCACGTGCGAGCCGATGCCGACGGTGACGTCGCCGTTGACCGTCTCGATGTCGCCGGCCAAGTCGGCATCGACCAGGCCGATGGCGCCGTTGACCGTCTCCACCCCGCCCCCGACCACGCTGCCACGGTCGACGAAGACGCTGCCGTTGACGGTCTCGATGCCGCCGCCCGCGCGCACGCCGGCGCCGACGCGGATGGCGCCGTTGACCGTCTCCAGGCTGCCGACCTGCGCGCCCGGGCCCACGGTGATGCTGCCGTTGACGGTGCTGATGTTGCGCGCCTGGGCGCGGTCGCCCACGCGGATGCTGCCGTTGACCGTGTCCAGGTCGCCGTAGGCCTGCCCGGCGGAGGCCTCGATGCTGCCGTTGACCTTGCTGATGTCCTCGGCCGCGAGGGCCGCCGGCGGAACCAGGGCCAGCGCGAGCGCGAAGGCGAGGCGGTGGATGTGCGACATGGGCTTCTCCCGGGACGGCGTGCTTGCCGACGCCAGCATACGACCACGCTTGGCTACAATCCGCACCTGTCTGAAGTCACTGGGATCCATGGGCGTGCCCCGACCCGCGCAGCGACAGCCCGGAACGCACGCGCCGCGATGGGTCCGGCCCGGGCGGCTGCGCGCCTGGGCCGGCGGCCTGCTGCTGGCGCTGGCCGCCGCGGGCGCGATGGCGCAGAGCGGGCGCGACCCGGGCGCCACCGAGCGCGAGCTGCGCAAGGTCCGCGCCGAACTGCAGGAGATCGCGCGCGAACGCCGCCGCCTGGAAGGCCAGCGCGGCGACGCGGCCACCCGCCTGCGCGACGCCGACGAACAGCTCGGCCGCTCCGCCCGCGAGCTGGCCGGCACCGAGGAGGCCCTGCAGCGCGAGCAGCAGGCCCTGGCCGAACTGCGGCAGCGCCGGGCCGGACTGCTGCGCGAGCGGGAGTCCCGCCGCGAGCGCCTGGCCAGGCTGCTGCGCGCCTCCTACACCCTGGGCACGCATGCGCCGCTGCAGCTGCTGCTGGCGCAGGACCGCGTATCCGACGCGCAGCGCGCGCTGGCCTACTACCGCTATGCCCAGCACGACCACGCCCGGCACATCGCCGAGCTGGCCGGGTCGCTGCGCGCGCTGGAAGCCACCGAGGCCGAGATCGCCGCGCGCACCCAGACCCTGGAGGCCCTGCGTGCCGAGCAGGCGCAGCGCCTGGCCGCGCTGCGCCGCGACCGCAGCCAGCGCGCGGCCCTGGTCAGCGAGCTGGATCAGCGCTACCAGGACCGCCAGCAGCGGGAGAAGGCCCTGGGCCAGGACGCGCGCGCGCTGGAACGGCTGCTGGCGCAGCTGCGCGCCGCCGCCGCGCGCGCCGAAGCCGAGCGCCGCGCCGCCGCCCGG